>NZ_JBFUJO010000005.1:0-254346 GCF_056401355.1 Polaromonas sp. P4_F4
GGGTCTCGCGAGGCCTCTCGGCCACGAAGGATTGCGGGCGGCTATTCACGTTGATCGCACAATGCAGGGTCGGCCATCGACCCGGACGCATCGAGCCGCGAATGCGAAAACGAAGGCCCAAACCCTACCCCTGGTTGAAGGTGCCCCGCGACCAGGCTCGCCGACACGTCCAGAGGCATGGTCATGCCTATGAGCCAAAGTAAGTGCCATTCCCGTTAACCCGCCTTCACGGTGAGCCGGTTCTCGACCGAATTCACCCCTTTGACGGTTTTGGCAAGGGTGCCGGCTCTCTCGCGCGCAGCTTCGGTGGGGGCTGAGCCCGTCAAGGTGACAGCGCCATTTTTGGTATCCACATTGATTTTCAGGGCGCTCAGCTCGGGATCCTTGGCAAGTCCGGACGACACCGCGGCGGTGATGCTCACGTCGTTGATCTTTTCCCCGGCCTTGTCCGCTATCTGCTTGCCGGAAGCTTCAACCTCCCGGGTCGCATCCTTCATCGCCACACCGGCATTGGCCATGGCACTTTCGGTCTTGGCTTTCGCTTTCTCGGCAGCCTGTTCGGTTTTCGCGATGGCGGTGTCCAGCTGCTGGCCGGCCGTTTTGCCATCATCTTGCTTGCCACAAGCACTCAAGGCGAAAAGAAGGACCAGCAAACTGCCTGTCAGCCTCACCCGGGGCTTGCAATGATCGAAAGATGGTTTTTTCATGGGTACTCCTGTTCGTGATCCTGTTCGTGAAGTAGGCACCAGGCACGCTCAATACGCCCAGCAAGCAAATGGGACCGGATCACCGGGTCACACAGGCAACAGATCAAAGGGGGCGACGATCCTGAGTCGTGTCTTTTTGACCTTAGCCCTGAAACCCGCCTTGTGAGGTCAGCCCCCGCCGAAGATGCCGTAGGACAAATCCAGAATCCGTCACCTGGCCCCGACTGACATCGTTCAGGAAACACCGCAACTCAGGGAACGACTCAAAGGCTCAAGCGTGGCAAGGTCCATGCTGCTTGCGAAATGCCCGGGGATAGACAGGGGGCATGGCATGAGACCGTGAGAAAAGACCAAGCCCCCCGGCTTTCGCGCGGCTTTGCTGAAGGGCGTAGGGGCCAGGTCGCCGGCCATAGTGATACGACCACGCCTGGCCTTGGGAGACCATCCATTGGCCCAGGTCATCGCCATTCAATTCCAGCCGGGCCAGTAGCCGACCGTAGTCGTCGTGGCGCCTGCCGAAAACCGCGATGCGCTGGCCCAAGGTCCGCCGCTTGAGCGCGTCGCGGGAAATGCCACCTCCCGGCTGGCAAATCTCGGGGGCGTCAATGCCGTCCACTCGCACGCTGACGGGCTTGCCGCCATCCGCTGGCCGCACCCAGACGGTGTCGCCATCCACGACATAGGTAACCACGCCCATCCACATGGCCTGGGCCGGTGCCGACGCACGTGCGGGAACGCAACAGGCCAGCCAGACCGTCAGGGCGAGAGCCGCGAGCGCCTTCACCTCGTCACGGATTGCCAGGCTCATAGGCTGTTAAATTGATAGCGCACGATTCCTTGCTTGATGGGTTCTCGGCCGAAATTAATGATTATTTACAGGCACCACAACTGCCCTGTGCCTTGCCGCGGGCACCCAAACCGGCGCCCCAAAAAAACCCAGCGCAGCTTGACCGGGTCGAACACCGAATGTACCTGAAAGACTGTATGAATAACCAGCAAACTCGGCAAGCCCAGCAAATCGCATCGTATTCTAGGCAGTGACCACCCAGCCTTCCAGCGTGTCGGTGTCGGGTGGCAAGCCATAACGGGGGGCACCCTGCTGCGCTGCCCACGCCGCCTGCATGAGGCACAGCACGGCATCCAGGCTGTCGCCGCTGGCATCGTCCACGAGGGCGTCCCGCTGGGCATGGCTGACCTTCAGCCGCACCCCCAGCCGGGTCTGCCCGTGCTCCAGGGCGGTGATCAGGTCCTTGCGCGCAATCAGGCGATCGGCCGTCTGCTTGGCGCGGTCGTCGCTTTTGTAGGAGCGACTGCCGAGCACCTCCCGGGCCAGCAGCCCGGGATAGCCTTCCAGCGCGACACGGTTGACATCCCCCTCGTGCAGGCAGGGAAGGTGCACGCCGGCTTCCAGCAGCCGGGGCACACCGGCATGCAGCATGTAGGCCACCGGCGGATTCACCCACTTCATGGACGGGCTGGAGCCAGCCGGCCTGTCCGCCGCACGGTGGGCAAACTTTCCCCCGACGGGGCGCGCATCGCAAAAGGCGGCGAAGGTGTCTCGTATCTCCGGCCGGCTCAGGCTGGCGTAATGGCGAATCAAGGCCGGCCACTGCTCGGGCCAGCCGAGATGCACCACCAGTTCACGCGGCAGGCCGAACGGGAAATCGAAGGCTGCGATCCAGGCGCGTTCCCGGCGCAACCATTCATCAAATTCATCCAGCGAGGCCACGCGTTCGAGACTGGCCAGCAGCACCCGCCCCTGCGATGCCGTGCCCGCAGCCATCACGATCGGCTTGCGCCGTGTGGGACTGCTGGAAAAGTCGCAACCGATCAGCAGGCCGGAGGTCATATGCTCATGAACCCACTGCCAGCTGCGCCATCACGCCGGTCACAATGAAAAGCGTGCCAGGCAATCAGGCTCGGCCAATGATGGCGGCGGTCGCCATCAATTCCTCCAGCAAGGCCATCGATACCTTGCCCGATACCGAGTAAGGGTCGAGTTCCGGCTTTTCGGAATATTTCAGCAGGATGGAGTGGTTGAGCTTGAGCAGGTTGACCTGCCCCATGGTCCAGCCGCCGAAGCGGCGTTCGGAAATTTCTTCATAGTCGAGCAGCGCCACGTCCTTGTGGCGCGGGTCCCGCTGGATGTGGCCATACAGCTCGCTGACAGCCATGCGGCCGCCCTCGATGGCCTGCAGAAAAATCCCCCCACCGTAACAAAGAATGCCGGTGATGCCGCAGGTCGGGTTGTACTGGCGTGACTGGGTCAGGATGGCCTCAATCGCATCGGGACGGGTATCCAGCGCGCGACTGGCATAAAGCAAACGGACTAACATGGGATCATCCTTTCTGTGGAATCAGGGCAAGGAATTCACGGCGCAGGTTGGGGTCCTTCAGGAACACGCCGCGCATCACCGAATTGATCATCTTGCTGTCCATGTCCTTGACACCGCGCCAAGCCATGCAGTAGTGGCTGGCTTCCATCACGATCGCCAGCCCATCCGGCTGTGTTTTCTCCATGATGAGATCGGCCAGCTGCACGACGGCCTCTTCCTGAATCTGCGGGCGCCCCATCACCCACTCGGCCAGCCGCGCATATTTGGACAGGCCGATCACATTGGTGTGCTCATTGGGCATCACACCAATCCAGATCTTGCCGATGACCGGACAGAAGTGATGCGAACAGGCGCTGCGTACGGTGATCGGCCCGACGATCATCAACTCGTTGAGGTGTTCGGCATTGGGGAATTCGGTGATGCTGGGCGGCTGCACATAGCGGCCCTTGAACACCTCGTTCAGATACATCTTGGCGACACGGCGCGCGGTGTTGTTGGTGTTGTGATCGCCGGCGGTATCGATCACCAGGCTGTCAAGCACGGTCTGCATCTTGACTTCAACTTCGTCAAGCAGCTTTTCGAGCTCGCCCGGCTCAATGAACGCGGCAATGTTGTCGTTCGCATGGAAACGCTTGCGTGCCTGATGCAGGCGCTCGCGGATCTTCACGGATACGGGCGTTCCCTCGTCGGTGGAGCCCTGGGGGTGCGTGGTGGATTTCATAAGCATGCCTGATATTACCAGCCCGTCCTGAAACAGTCTTGTCCCGAAATTTGCAAGGTTTTGAGCTGCCAGCCCATAGGACACATACGCAAGCAGCTATATATTTAATAGCAAAAACAGGGGCTCCCGCGCGCCCCGCCAATGCCGGGGGCAATGAGCTCAGTAACGCTGTCCGGTTATCAGCAAGGCCAGTCGCATCAGGGCATAGGCCATCCAGCCCCGCAGACGCTGGCCCAGCGGCCGCTGGCTGTAGACCGCGGGGTCGATGCGCCGGCCGTAGCTGGTAATGGCCACGCACAGGCGGTCTCTCAACGCTTCGGCAAACGCCTTGTTCTCCACCACCACGTTGGCCTCCCGGGCCAGCAGAAAACTGAGCGGATCCAGGTTGGACGAGCCCACCGTGGCCCAGTGTCCGTCCACAACGGCTACCTTGGCATGCAGAAAACTCGCCTCGTATTCATGGATTTCCACCCCTGCCGCCAACAGGGCGCCGTACACCGGTCGCGCAGCATGGTATTGCATGAAGTACTCGTAGCGTCCCTGCAGCAGCAGGGTCACGCTCACACCGCGTCTGGCCGCATTGATGAGGGCGCGGCGCAGCTTGCCGCCGGGCAGGAAATAGGCATTGGCAATGATGATTTCCTGGCGCGCCTGGCCAATCGCCTTGCGGTAAACACGCTCGATGCTGCTGCGGTTGCGCAGGTTGTCGCGCAGTATCAGCGCGGCCCGCGCGCCCGACGCGCCGGCAAGCCTGAAACGTGGCCGACCCGTGAGCACTCCGTTGCCGGTGCGGCCGCCGTAACCGGCAGCCTTGAATTTTTCCCATGCCGCGCTCAAGTGCCTTTGCCGTGCGCTGTAGCCTGCCTGAACGCGCCACCAGAGCAGCGCTGCGGCGTCGGCGGCATCAGCGGCCAGCGGACCTGTCACCGCTACGGCAAAATCAAGACGCGGGGCCTGGAGCTCCCCATGGTTGGGATCGTAAAAGTCATCCAGCACATTGATGCCACCACAAAAAACCACATGCTGGTCCACCACGCACAGCTTGCGGTGCAGCCTGCGCCAGCGGTCGGGCACCAGCAGGCCCAAGCCGCCCAGCCCGCCGAAGCCGGAAGCCAGCGGCGAGTAGACGCACCACTCCACGCCCGTTTCGCTGAATTTTTTTTGCCATTCGGCCGGCAAGGGATCGGTGCCGATGCCATCGACCAGCACCTGGACCGTCACACCGCGCCCCGCTGCCCGCGCCAGCGCCTCGGCCACCTCCGCGGCGACGCCGTGAACGTCAAAAATATAGGTTTCCAGCTGTATCCAGTTGACCGCGGCATCAAAGGCCTTGATGAGTGCCGGAAACAAGGCCTGGGCGCCTTCGAGCAATTGCAAGGCTTCGGACTTGTGGAGTGGGGACATGGGCCGGGGAATTTCGCCTGGGGGCTTGTGAGTTTCAGATGTGGTGTGGACTGGTCAGCCCATTTAAACCGACTGCCCCACATTTGCCAATCGGCTGCGACCCACATGCGGGCAGCGCACCCGCCCCGGCGTGAAGTAAAACAACAAGGCCAAACGCGTGGCCCCGTCCGTTTCAAGCCATGAAGCGCGGCAGAAGCAGGACCGCTTCAGCGTTTGAAGGGGAAAAACAGAGATCGGCGGCGGCCCGGTACGGCAACCACTGCCAGGCTGTGTGCTCGCGCGGATGGAGGGTCACAGCGCAGGTCTCGGGCACGCACAAGCCAAACACATGCTCGGTATTGTGCGTCACCCCCGGCGCGTAGCGGTGGCGCCAGGCCGGGTAAATCTCGTAACGATTGGAGAGCGCCCAGTCCCGGAATTGTGCGGGTGCGGCGGCGATGCCGGTTTCTTCCATCACCTCGCGCAACGCCGTCTGCAGGAGCGGTTCGTCCACCGTGT
Organism: Polaromonas sp. P4_F4; assembly: GCF_056401355.1. NCBI lineage: Bacteria > Pseudomonadati > Pseudomonadota > Betaproteobacteria > Burkholderiales > Comamonadaceae > Polaromonas > Polaromonas sp. P4_F4. Next base: position 5,667 of record NZ_JBFUJO010000005.1, read on the forward strand.
CTTTGGAGCCGGTGACGCTCTGCCAGAAGCCCGGATGGTCGGCACGCTCAAGCAACAGCACATCGAGCTGCGGCGTATGGATGACGACCAGCACCGACTCCGGAATCTTGAAGCGCTTCATGGCTCCTCAAACACCGACGGCCCCCGAGGCGCAACGAGCAAGCGTGGTGGCGGCATCCCCTTCAAGCAGGGGCCGCGGAACCGGCTCAGCCGGGCCGCAGGCGCAGCGGCCCCCTCGGGGGGCAGGAAGCTACGCGAAGCGAGCGACCGTGGGGGCCACATTCAAACCGGCTGCGGATTGCGCAGGCGGATATGCAGCTCACGCAGCTGCTTTTCATCGACCGGGCTCGGTGCATGGGTCAGCAGACATTGCGCACGCTGGGTTTTCGGGAAGGCAATCACGTCACGGATCGACTCGGCTCCGGTCATCATGGTGACGATGCGGTCCAGCCCAAAGGCCAGGCCACCGTGCGGCGGCGCGCCATATTGCAGGGCATCCAGCAGGAAGCCGAATTTCTGCTGCGCTTCTTCCGGTCCGATCTTGAGTGCGTTGAACACCTTGCTCTGCACATCAGCGCGGTGGATACGAACCGAGCCCCCGCCGAGCTCCCAGCCGTTGAGCACCATGTCATAGGCTTTGGCGATGCAGCGGCCGGGATCGGTGTCCATCCAGTCTTCGTGCCCGTCCTTGGGTGCCGTGAAAGGGTGGTGCACCGCGCTCCAGCGCTGGCCTTCTTCATCAAATTCGAACATCGGAAAGTCCACGACCCACAGCGGCTTCCAGCCGGCGGTGAACAGGCCGGTCTTTTTACCGAATTCGCTGTGGCCGACCTTCAGGCGCAGGGCGCCTATGCTGTCGTTGACGACTTTTTCCTTGTCGGCACCAAAGAAAATCAGGTCGCCGTTCTGCGCGCCGGTGCGCTTGAGGATTTCGGCAATGGCGGCGTCATGGATGTTCTTGACGATGGGGCTCTGGAGCCCTTCGCGGCCCTTGCCCGCATCGTTGACCTTGATCCAGGCCAGGCCCTTGGCGCCGTAAATCTTGACGAACTCGGTGTAGCCGTCAATCTCGCCGCGGCTCATCTCCGAGCCGCCGGGCACGCGCAGGGCGACCACGCGGCCGCCCTTGGTGGTGGCCGGCGCACTGAACACCTTGAAGTCGACATCGGCCATGACATCGGTCAACTCGGTGAACTCGAGGTTCACCCGCAGGTCGGGTTTGTCGGAGCCGTAACGGTGCATCGCATCGTTGTAGGCCATCACCGGAAACTCACCAAGGTCGGTATCCAGCACGGTCTTGAAGATGTTGCTGATCATGCCCTGGAACATGTCGCGGATGTCCTGCTCCCCCATGAAGGATGTCTCGATATCGATCTGCGTGAATTCGGGTTGGCGGTCGGCACGCAGGTCTTCGTCACGAAAGCACTTGGTGATCTGGTAGTAGCGGTCAAAGCCCGCCACCATCAGCAACTGCTTGAACAGCTGCGGACTCTGCGGCAGCGCGAAGAACATGCCTTCATTGACACGGCTGGGCACGAGGTAATCGCGCGCGCCTTCAGGCGTGCTCTTGGTCAGCATCGGGGTTTCAATGTCGATGAAACCATGGGAATCGAGAAACTTGCGCGTCTCCATGGCCACGCGGTAACGCAGCATGAGGTTCTTCTGCATGTAGGGACGGCGCAAGTCCAGCACCCGGTGCGTCAGGCGCGTCGTCTCCGACAGGTTGTCGTCATCGAGCTGGAAGGGCGGCGTGACACTGGGGTTGAGCACGATCAGCTCATGGCACAGCACCTCGATCTTGCCGCTTTTCAGGCTGTCGTTGGTGGTGCCCTGCGGGCGGGCGCGCACCACGCCCTTGACCTGGACACAAAATTCATTGCGCACGTCTTCCGCGGTTTTGAACATGTCGGCACGGTCCGGGTCGCACACCACCTGCACGTAACCTTCGCGGTCGCGCAGGTCAATGAAAATCACGCCGCCATGGTCACGCCGGCGGTTGACCCAGCCGCACAGGCTGACGGTCTGGCCCATGAGGCTTTCGGTCACCAGACCGCAATAGTTGGAACGCATTTGGGAAGCAATAGCCATAAAAATCTCGAACTTTCAATGCCTCTGGGGCAGTTTTCGCCGTTTACAGGGGCGGGGTCAGCGGCTGGAAGGGCCTTGCGGGAACCACGACGCCCATCGAAATCACGTAAGTCAGTGCCTCGTCGACGCTCATTTTCAGCTCGATGCATTCGGACTTTTTCAGCATGACGAAGTAACCGCCCGTGGGGTTGGGGGTCGTGGGAACGTAGACGCTCACGTAGTCCCCCGGCAAATGGTTGACCACATCGCCGCCCGGAAAGCCGGTCAGGAATCCGATCGTCCAGACTCCCTCGCGCGGCCATTGCACCAGCAGGGCCTGGCGAAAGGCATTGCCGTTCTCGGAGAACAGCGTGTCCGACACCTGTTTCACGCTCGAATAGATGGACCGCACAATGGGAATGCGGTGCAGCAGCGAATTGCCCCAGTGGACCAGCTTCTTGCCAAAGAAGTTGCTGGCAATGGCGCCCATCAGCAACACAATCGCCAGCATCAAGAGCACACCGAAACCAGGAATGTGAAAGCCCAACAGCTTGTCGGGGTGCCAAGCCCCCGGCAGGATCAAGAGCGTCTGATCAAGCGTTGCAACGATCCAGTTGAGGACTGCCAAGGTAATGGCCAGAGGCACCAGCACCAGGAGTCCGGCCAAAAGCCATCGGCGAATGGAGCTCATCACGAGACTTTGGATGACGAATCGCTGGCCGCGCCCTGGCTGGCTGGCGCTGCCGCAGGCGTAGCTGTTGCAGGGGCGCTGGCCGTTGCAGCGGCCGCGCCTGTATCTGCGGATTTGCTGTCCGTGCTTTCCGTGCTTTCCGTCGCTGTCGAGCCGCTGCCACCCGATTTGGCAGGCTGAGCCGCCTTGTCTGCGCCGCGGAAATCAGTCACGTACCAGCCCGAACCCTTGAGCTGAAAGCCGGCTGCCGTGACCTGCTTCTTAAAGCTGGCGGCCCCGCAGTGCGGGCAATCGGTCAAGGGCGCATCCGATATCTTTCGCAAGACGTCCTTGGCATGCCCGCAGGACTCGCATTTATAGGCGTAGATTGGCATAGTGCTAGAGGTTCTGTCCGGGAAATTGCGCCTGAAGAAGGCTTGCCAGCGCAAAACCCTCAATTATAGGCGTTGCCGCCAACTTCAAGGCAAACGGGCGGGGGAGACCCGCGGCGCCCGGGCCGGCGTCAAAAAATCCGGACCCGCAACAGCAATTGCATCACGATCAGGCCCAGCACAAAGCCCAAACCGCCATAGATCAGGCTTTGCAGCAACCTGTTGGTACGCTTTTGCTCGACCAGCAGGGCTTCCACGTCGCGGCGGCTTGGCCCCGACGGCCCCTTAAGGTACTGGGCCAGCAGCCGCGGCAGCTCCGGCAGCAGCTTGGCATAAGCGGGGGCCTCGGCCTTGAGTTGGGCCCAAAGCTTTTCGGGCCCCACCTGCTCCACCATCCATTTTTCAAGAAAAGGCTTGGCAGTGCTCCAGAGGTCGAGTTCGGGGTCCAGTTCGCGCCCCAACCCTTCAATATTGAGCAATGTTTTTTGCAGCAGGACCAGTTGCGGCTGGATTTCCACCTGAAAACGGCGGGAGGTCTGGAACAGGCGCATCAGCACCAGACCCAGCGAGATTTCCTTGAGCGGCCGGTCGAAGTACGGCTCGCAACAGGCTCGAATGGCCGCTTCCAGCTCGTCCACACGGGTGCTGGCAGGCACCCAGCCGGACTCGAGATGCAGCTCGGCCACGCGTTTGTAGTCGCGCTGAAAGAAGGCGCTGAAGTTGTGAGCAAGGTACTCCTTGTCCACCTCTGTGAGCGTACCCACAATGCCGAAATCCAGCGAAATGTAGCGCCCGAATGTTTCCGGGTCGAGGCTGACCTGAATGTTGCCCGGATGCATGTCCGCATGAAAAAAACCATCGCGAAACACCTGGGTGAAAAAGATGGTCACGCCGTCACGGGCCAGCTTCTTCATGTCCACGCGGGCATCGCGCAGGCGCTGGACCTGGCTTATGGGCACCCCCTTCATGCGCTCCATCACCATGACATCGGGCATGCAGTAGTCCCAGAACATTTCCGGAATCATGACGAGGTTGAGGTTCTGCATGTTGCGGCGCAGTTGCGCCGCATTGGCGGCCTCGCGCAGCAGGTCCAGCTCGTCGTGCAGGTATTTATCAAACTCGGCCACCACTTCCCGCGGCTTGAGGCGCTTGCCATCGGCGGATGCGCCCTCCACCCAGCCGGCCATCATGTGCATGAGCGCAAGGTCTTTCTCGATCGCGGGCAGCATGTTGGGGCGCAATACCTTGACGGCCACCTCACGGCCGTCGTGGAGCGTCGCAAAATGAACCTGGGCAATCGATGCGCTGGCCACCGGTATCTGCTCAAACGTCGCGAATATGCGATCCAGGGGCCGGGAAAACGCCTTTTCGATGATGGCCACGGCCACGGCCGACTCAAAGGGCGGCACCCGGTCCTGCAGGCGGGCCAGCTCATCGGCGATGTCGGGCGGCAGCAGGTCGCGCCGGGTGGACATCACCTGCCCAAATTTGACGAAGATAGGCCCCAGCCTTTCCAGCGCCTCGCGAAGACGGGCGCCACGGGGAGCGCTCAGGTTCCGCCCCAGCGAGACGATGCGGGTCAGCAGGCGGATCCACGGTTTTTCAAAGCTGGACAGAACCAGTTCATCGAGACCGAAACGAAGCACGGTCCAGACAATGACTCCCCCCCTGAACACCCGGGTCATGCAGAAGCCTTCGCGGCATCCGGAGAAGAACCGGGCGCTGCGGATGAAGATGAGGATGCGGATGAAGGGGACGTTGAGAATGGAGCCGGGGACATTGGCGCCTGCGCCAGAAACTGCTTCAGGCCGGCCAGCAGCCGCCTTGCTGCGTCGGCGAGGGCGTGCGCAGGCGCATCACCTATCAGGCGGGAGAGATCCTCTTCGGCATCCCAACGCAGATTTTCGGCCAGCCATCCAAACTCGGCCGCCAGTCGCACATCGCCCTCAACCTTCACCGGCGGAGGTTTGCCAGCAGCCACCGACTGCATGATGACCAGGGGCGACTCGGCGGCCACCGAAAGCAGCAGGTCCGGCTGTGCTGCGGGTGGCGCACGGTCAACCAGACCCGCCGGGGTTACGATCAAATCAAGCGCAAAAACACCCCACCGAAGGTGGACAACACGGCCTTTTTGCCGTAACAACCGATCCTGCGCCTCTTTCTCCTGCAGCAAGACATGGTTCAGAAACAGCACCAGCCGCCGCTGCCCTTCATCGACCACCCAGGCGGGCGGCTGAAAACGGCTGGCGACAGACTCGAGAAAAGAAAAAGGGGACGTGTTATTCATACGTCCCCGATTTTGACAGCAATGTGGCCCCCACGTTCGCCCACTGCGTGTGGCTCTCTTCCCCCCGAGGGGGCCGCTGCGCCTGCGGCCCGGCTAAGCCGGTTCCGCGGCCCCTGCTGGAAGTTGGGACCCGCGCTTTTCAGTTCAGCTAGCGGGATTACTGGAGTGCCTGAACACCGGCGACCAGCCAGCCACTGCCGCCGTTACGGGGTTTGGTCATGTTCCAGACTTCGCGGAAGGGGCTGGCGCCAGCGGAAGCGTCCTCGCGGATCATCCCCGAGAACTCGACGCTGGCCATGTACGTATCGCTCAGCTCCTCTATGCCCAACAGCTGCGCATTGAGCATCACGACCTCGGTCCGGTTGGCCACACCGCCGGTGTGAGATTCGCGGTCGGCCAGCTGCGCCTTGATCTGCGCCAGCATGTCGTCGGTCATCATGGCGCGCAAGCTCTGAATGTCGGAACGGTCCCAGGCGTCCTGCAGCGTCACGAAATTCGCCTTGCTGGCCTTGAGGAAGCCCTCGGCATCAAACCCTGCAGGGACGCCCCACGTCTGGGCGCCCAGCAAGGCCGAGCCAATCATGGAGCCCGCGGCGGGCGCGGCCGCCGCGTCCCGGTTGGCATCGAACGCCATGCCGCTGCGCTCCCAGGGTCGCGCCGAGGCGTCGTTGCCCACATTTTCGGGACTGTAGTTCCTCGGCGTGGCAGCGTTGCCCGCGCCCTGGAATGCAAACGGATCCTGCGTACGTGGAGCAGCAGGACTTGCTCCACCGCCCTTGAGCTTGCGCATGACGAAACCGATCACCACCATGATCACCAGGGCCAGCAGCGCGAACATGATGACCTGGCCAAAGGCTTCACCCAGGCCGAGCGACGAAGCCAGCCAAGCCAGGCCGAGGCCGGCAGCCAGGCCGCCCAGCATGGCACCCCACGGTTTTTTCGGGGTGGCAGGGGCAGGTGCCGCGGCAGGCGCTGCCGGTTTGGCCGCGGAGTTGGTCGCGGAAGTAGCGCCGCCCGGCGTGGCCTCACGCTGCGTGACATTGGACGATTGCTTGCCAATTGACTTGCCGCCACCCAGACGCGCAGCCTCGGCGTCCGTCCCCGGCACAGCCAGGGTGAGCGCCATTACGGCAGAAAGAATGACTGACCAAATCTTCATGACATCTCCTTTGAGCAAGCTTTTCGCCTGTTTATTTAAAGTCCGTTTAACTTCTTCAACTCTTCTTCAACTCTTCTTCAATACTTCTTCAAAAAATCTTCTTCAGCATTTGATTGCAACATGCAATGCCACTACCCCGCCGGTCAGGTTGTGATAGTCCACATGACCAAAACCACCTTTAAGCATCAGGGCTTTGAGTTCTTCCTGGCTCGGATGCATGCGAATCGACTCGGCGAGATACTGGTAACTTGAATCGTCATTGGCCACCAGCTTGCCGAGCCTGGGCAACACCTTGAACGAATACCAGTCATAAATCTTTTCCAGGGGTTTGGCCACCTTGGAAAACTCCAGCACCAGCAGCTTGCCGCCGGGTTTGAGCACACGGTTCATTTCGCGCAGGGCATCCTCTTTATGCGTCATGTTGCGCAAGCCGAAAGCGACGGTGACCACGTCAAAACTGGCATCGGCAAACGGCAGGTGCTCTGCATCACAGACCAGTGTGGGCAGGTTCACACCGGCATCCAGCAGCCGGTTGCGCCCTTCCCTGAGCATCGCCTCGTTGATGTCGGTGTGGACCACCCGCCCGCTGTTGCCCACCTTGGGCGCAAAAGCCAGGGCCAGGTCGCCCGTCCCGCCGGCAATGTCGAGCACCTGCTGGCCCTCCTTGACATTGGCGACCAGCACGGTGTAAGCCTTCCAGGCGCGATGCAGGCCCATCGACATCAAATCGTTCATCACGTCGTATTTGGGTGCCACGGAGTCAAACACGCCGCGCACGCGTCGCGCCTTGTCCTGCTCCTCGACGGATTCAAAGCCGAAATGGGTTTTCGTCATAAAGTGAATGCTAGGGGGCAATGCCCCAATTGGTTGCTACAACCCTGCACCGGTTCAGGGCATTGTGAATTTTTATCCCGGAAAAACAACAGTCCCGCACAACCATGCGGGCAGGCCTCGCCGGTAGTGGCGTTCCTCAGTGATGCCCGCAGGCGTGACCTGCGGCTTCGACCATGGGGGCGTCCCTGTCCCGACCCGCAGCCTGGAGTCGCCGGTTGTAGTCGTCCCACAGACGCTCTTGCTCGACACCCAGGTGATACAGGTAGTCCCAGGAAAAAATACCGCTTTCATGGCCATCGGAAAATACCGGCTTGACCGCGTAGTTGCCTATGGGTTCCAGCTCGACGATATTCACCTCGCGCTTGCCAGTCTGCAGCACTTCCTGGCCGGGGCCGTGGCCCTGCACTTCCGCAGACGGCGAGTACACACGCATCAGTTCAAACGGAATCCTGAATTCGGCGCCGTCCGAAAACGCGATTTCAAGAATACGGGACTGGCTGTGAACCGTCAGCGCCGTGGGAATCGGTGAACCGGCCTGGAGACCTGCCATGGTGATGCATCACTTTCTGAGTAAACCAAATCGAAACCTGCGGAGGTCGAACGCCTGTCTGGGGCAGGTTGCATTGCTGAACCGGGAGCCACTGGAAAAACCGCGAGCGCTTTCCCGGCTTTCCTGTTCTCTACACCAGCACCCGCTCGATCCCACCGTGGTTGGCCGCCTCGACATAGGCCGGCAGCCATTCCTTGCCCAGAATCTGGTTGGCCATTTCGACGACGATGTAATCGGCTTCAAGCAGGCCGTTTTGCAGGTCGCCTCCGTAGCGGGACAGGCCCTGCAGACAACTTGGGCAGCTGGTGAGTATTTTGACGTTTTCGCTCTCGCCCACGGCACCGGCGGCCCGCAAGCTGGCCTCGCCTTTTCGCAGTTCTTCTTCCTTGCGGAAGCGGACCTGCGTTGAAATGTCAGGACGCGTGACACCCAGCGTGCCTGATTCGCCGCAGCAGCGCTCGTTCTTGAGGACGTTGTCGCCGAGCAGTGCCTTGACGGTCTTCATCGGCTCCTGCAGCTTCATCGGGCTGTGGCAGGGGTCATGGTACAGATAGCCCTTGCCGGGCTGGTCCGTCCGCAACGTAATGCCTTTTTCCAGCAGGTACTCATGGATGTCGATGATGCGGCAGCCCGGGAAAATTTTCTCGAACTCGTAACCCTGCAACTGGTCATAGCAGGTGCCGCAGCTGACCACCACGGTCTTGATGTCTAGGTAGTTCAGGGTATTGGCCACGCGGTGGAACAGCACCCGGTTGTCGGTGATGATTTTCTCGGCCTTGTCGTACTGGCCCGATCCGCGTTGCGGGTAGCCGCAGCACAGGTAGCCTGGCGGCAGCACGGTTTGCACGCCGGCATGCCACAGCATGGCCTGCGTAGCCAGGCCGACCTGGCTGAACAGACGCTCGGAACCGCAACCCGGGAAATAAAACACCGCTTCGGTTTCCGCCGTGGTGTTTTTTGGATTACGGATGATGGGCACGTAATCCTTGTCCTCAATGTCCAGCAGGGCACGGGCCGTCTTCTTGGGCAGGCCACCGGGCATTTTCTTGTTGATGAAGTGGATCACCTGCTCCTTGACCGGCGCCTTGCCCACCGTTGCCGGTGGCCTGGCGGTCTGCTTGCGCGCCAGGGTGCGCAGCAGGTCATTGGCCAGGCGCTGGACCTTGAAGCCCACGTCGACCATGGCGCCGCGCATGAACTTGATGGTTTGCGGATTGGTGGCGTTGAGGAAGAACATGGCGGCCGCATTGCCGGGCCGGAAGGACTTCTGGCCCATCTTGCGCAACAGGTTGCGCATGTTCATCGACACATCGCCAAAGTCGATATCCACCGGGCAGGGCGTCAGGCACTTGTGGCATACCGTGCAGTGGTCGGCCACATCCTCAAACTCTTCCCAGTGCTTGATGCTGATGCCGCGCCGGGTCTGCTCCTCATAGAGAAACGCTTCCACCAGCAGCGAGGTCGCCAGGATCTTGTTGCGCGGGCTGTACAGCAGGTTGGCGCGCGGCACATGCGTGGCGCACACCGGCTTGCATTTGCCGCAGCGCAGGCAGTCCTTGATGCTGTCGGCAATCGCGCCGATGTCAGACTGCTGCATGATCAGCGACTCATGACCCATCAAGCCGAAGCTGGGCGTGTAGGCATTCGTCAAATCGGCCGGGAGCCTTTTCCCATCCTGCGTATTCAGCTCCTGATTTCGCAGCAGCTTGCCTTTGTTGAAGCGGCCTTCGGGGTCGACCTTCTGCTTGTACTCGGTGAAGGGGCGCAGTTCCTCGTCGGTCAGGAAATCCAGCTTCGTGATGCCGATGCCGTGCTCGCCGGAAATCACGCCGTCGAGCGAACGCGCCAGCACCATGATGCGCGCCACGGCTTCGTGCGCGGTCTGCAGCATCTCGTAATCGTCGCTGTTGACCGGCAAATTGGTGTGCACATTGCCATCGCCAGCATGCATGTGCAGCGCTGCCCACACGCGGCCCTTGAGCACCCGCTTGTGAATGGCGTTGCATTCTTCCAGGATGGGCAGGAATGGCGCGCCGCTGAACAGGGTCTGGAGCCTGGCCCGGATCTGCGTCTTCCAGCTGGCGCGCAGCGTATGGTCCTGCAGCTGCGGGAAAAACGCCTCAATACCCTCGAGCCAGCCGGCCCAGAGGGCCCGGACTTCGGCAATCATGGCAAGCGCCTGGCCGACCCGGTCTTCCAGCAGTTCGGCCGACGGGATGTCGTTGGCATCGTCCGATTTACCCAGAGGCAGGTTGCCCTTGAGGAAAAAGGCTTCCAGCTCATCGCACAGCCTGATCTTGTTGCGCAGGCTCAGCTCGATATTGATGCGCTCGATGCCGTCGGTGTACTCGGCCATGCGCGGCAGCGGGATCACCACATCCTCATTGATCTTGAAGGCATTGGTGTGCCGGGAAATGGCGGCGGTGCGCTTGCGGTCCAGCCAGAATTTCTTGCGCGCGTCCGGGCTGATGGCGATAAAACCCTCACCATGGCGCGAGTTGGCAATGCGCACTACTTCCGAGGTCGCACGCGCCACCACATCGGCGTCATCGCCAGCGATGTCGCCGAACAGCACCATTTTTGGCAGGCCGCCGTGCTTCTTCGACTTGGTCGCATAGCCGACCGCTTTCAGGTAGCGGTCGTCCAGGTGTTCCAGGCCCGCCAGAATGGCGCCGCCGCGCTTTTGTTCCGCAAACATGAAATCCTTGATCTCGACGATGCTGGGAACAGCATCCTTGGCATTGCCAAAGAACTCCAGGCAGACGGTCCGGGTGTGTGCAGGCATGCGGTGCACGATCCAGCGGGCGCTGGTGATCAGGCCGTCGCAGCCTTCTTTCTGGATACCCGGCAGGCCACTGAGGAACTTGTCGGTGACGTCCTTGCCCAGGCCTTCCTTGCGGAAAGTCTTGCCCTGAATATCCAGGCGCTCTGTGCGCACCGGCGTCTTGCCGTCGGCTTCAAAATACTTGAGCTCGAAACTCGCCATCTCGGCGTCGTGGATCTTGCCCAGGTTGTGGTCCAGCCGGGTGACTTCCAGCCACTGGGCTTGGGGCGTCACCATGCGCCAGGAGGCCAGGTTGTCCAGGGCCGTCCCCCACAGCACGGCCTTTTTGCCGCCCGCGTTCATCGCGATATTGCCGCCAATGCAGGACGCTTCGGCAGACGTCGGGTCCACCGCGAACACAAAACCGCCCCGCTCGGCGGCATCGGCCACACGCTGCGTGACCACGCCGGCCTCGGTCCAGACCGTGGCCACGGGCTGCGCAATACCGGGCAGCGAGACCATTTCCACTTCGGTCATCGCCTCGAGTTTTTCGGTGTTGATGACGGCCGACTTCCAGGTCAGCGGAATCGCGCCGCCGGTGTAGCCGGTTCCGCCACCACGCGGCACGATCGTCAGGCCCAGTTCGATACAGCCCTTGACCAATCCGGCCATTTCCTGCTCGGAATCGGGGGTGAGCACGACAAAGGGATATTCGACGCGCCAGTCGGTGGCGTCGGTGACGTGCGAGACGCGTGACAGGCCGTCAAACTTGATGTTGTCCTTGAGCGTCAGCTTGCGCAGTTTGCGCTCGGTCTGACGGCGCAGGCCGGCTATTTCCTCAAACGAGGCCGAAAAGCGGCTGACCGCGCTGCGGGCCGCGTCCAGCAGCTCGCCGACGATGCCGTCGCGCTGGCTGTCAGCCTCCGGTGTGCGGCGCTTTCCGACTTCGGAGAGGCGATGGTGCAAGGCATCCACCAGCAGCTTGCGGCGTTTGGGATTGTCCAGCAGGTCATCCTGCAGATAGGGGTTGCGCTGAACCACCCAGATGTCCCCGAGCACCTCATAGAGCATGCGGGCAGACCGGCCGGTGCGCCGTTCGTCGCGAAGGCGGTTCAGCAAGTCCCAGGCAGGCGCGCCCAACAGACGAATAACCACTTCCCGATCGGAAAAGGACGTGTAGTTATAGGGAATTTCGCGAATGCGTGCTTCGCCGGGCTTTGCGTCATCCGCAAAAACGTTCAATTCTTGAAGGGTAGTAGGGGCGTTCATCGTGAAAATCAGCGGCTTCGGACCCACGTCCAGCGCTGTTGCCCTATGTTACCGCAGCACGGCGTTTGGCCGGGGACCCGGCCCAATGGCCTCATGGAAACCCCGCTTGTTAAGAAGGCACCAAATCGCTTAAATCGGCCTGTCACAAACAGTTCCTAGACTGACCTATTTCAATAACAGCCCCAAAAAATGGGGCATCCATATCAGGAGTTTTCATGAAAACCCGTTTCTCCGCACTGGCCATCGCTGCCTGCGCCCTTGTTGCCCCCCTGGCGAGCCAGGCGCAAACAGAGATCCAGTGGTGGCACTCCATGGTTGCCGTTAACAATGAATGGGTCAACGACCTGGCCAAGGATTTCAATGCGAGCCAGAAGGAGTACCGGGTCGTGGCCACCTACAAGGGCAGCTACGACGAGTCGATGACCGCCGCCATCGCCGCCTTCCGCGCCGGTAACGCGCCGCACATCCTGCAGGTGTTCGAGGTAGGCACCGCCACCATGATGGCCAGCAAGGGCGCGATCGTGCCCGTAGCCAAGGTCATGAAGGATGCCGGCCTGAAATTCGACCCGGCCGCCTACATATCGGCAGTCGCCGGCTACTACACGGCGCCAAACGGCCAGATGTTGAGTTTCCCGTTCAACAGCTCCACCACCATTTTTTACTACAACAAGGACGCCTTCAAGGCGGCAGGACTGGACCCGGACAAGGCGCCCTCCACCTGGCCCGAAGTCGCGCTGGCGGCTGCCAAGCTCAAGGCCTCCGGCCACAAGTGCCCCTTCACGACGGCCTGGCAGGGCTGGACCCAGCTGGAAAGCTTTTCCGCCTGGCACAACGTCGAATTCGCCAGCAAGTCCAATGGCCTGGCCGGCATGGACGCGCGGATGAAAATCAACTCACCGCTGCACCAGCGGCATATCGAGAACCTGTCGAGCATGTCCAAGCAGGGCCTGTTCGTCTACAAGGGCCGTGGCAATGTGCCCGAAGCGAGCTTCATTTCGGGCGAGTGCGCAATGATCAACACCTCTTCGGGTTTCTACGGCAATGTGGCCAAAAACACCAAATTCAGCTATGGCCTGGCCCCGCTGCCCTACTACCCTGACGTCCCCGGCGCACCGCAAAACACGGTGATCGGGGGTGCCAGCCTGTGGGTCATGTCGGGCAAGAAACCCGCTGAATACAAGGGGGTGGCAGCCTTCTTCAACTACATCTCCAGCCCTGAAGTGCAGTCAGCCAGCCACAAGCGTACCGGCTATCTGCCGGTCACCACGGCCGCCTACCAGCTGACAGAAAAATCCGGCTTCTACAAGGAAAAACCGGGCACCGATGTCGCCGTGACACAGATGATTCGCAAGGTCACCGACAAGAGCCGCGGTATCCGCCTGGGCAACTACGTACAGGTTCGCGCGATCGAGGATGAAGAGCTGGAGCAGGTCTGGAGCGGCAAGAAATCAGCCAAGGAAGCCCTTGATGCCATTGTGAAACGCGGCAACGAGCAGCTCGAACGCTTCGAGAAAGCCAACAAGCCCTGATATCCCCGGCGCCGGCCGCAGGCCTGCACCACGGCTAACCCGCAATCCCCCGCCTGCCCGGTTGCTGGCGGGCGGATTGTTTACCTTGAATAAGCCCATGGAAAAACGCGTCTTGTTCCGCTCAGGCTGGCTGCCATGGCTGCTGCTGACTCCCCAGGTCATCGTGATCAGCGTGTTTTTCTTCTGGCCCGCAGCGCAGGCGCTGCTGCAATCATTCCAGCTACAGGATGCCTTTGGGAGTTCCACGGAATGGGTCGGTCTGGCCAACTTTGACAACCTGTTCAACGATCCGGGTTACCTGGCCTCATTCAAAACCACCGCGGTATTTTCCGTGCTGGTTGCGGTGCTCGGTATCTCTTTGTCGCTGACGCTGGCGATCTTTGCAGACCGCATCCTCAAGGGTGCGCTGTTTTACAAAACCTTGCTGGTCGTCCCCTATGCAGTGGCCCCTGCCGTGGCTGGTGTACTGTGGGTGTTCATGTTTTCTCCGGCGCTGGGCGTGGTCGCCTATGCACTGGACCAGGTGGGCATCAACTGGAATCACCTGCTCGACTCCGGCCACGCGATGACGCTGATCGTGATGGCCGCCGTGTGGAAGCAGATTTCCTACAATTTCCTGTTCTTCCTGGCCGGCCTGCAGTCGATTCCAAAATCGCTGATCGAGGCCGCCGCCATCGATGGCGCCCGGCCCTGGCGGCGTTTCTGGACGATTCAATTTCCGCTGCTCTCGCCCACCACCTTCTTCCTGCTGGTGATCAACATGGTGTACGCATTCTTCGACACGTTTGCCATCGTCGATGCCACCACTCATGGCGGCCCCGGCCAGGACACATCCATCCTGGTCTACAAGGTCTACTACGATGGCTTCAAGGGCATGGACCTGGGCGGTTCAGCGGCGCAATCGGTGGTCCTGATGCTGATCGTGATTGCCCTGACGGTGGTGCAGTTCCGGTATGTTGAAAAGAAAGTGGTGTACTGATGTTCCTGCCCATCATGAGTTCAGCCTCGGCTGCTGCGCCGCAATTTCAGCAGGAGCGCCCTCATGGTTGAGCGCCGCGCCACCCTGGGGCTGCTTGCCCATGCAGTGATGATCCTGGGCGTTTTGATTGTCGCTTTTCCGCTCTACCTGGCTTTCGTGGCGTCCACCCATACCGCGCAGGAAATCGTGCAGGCCCCGATGCCTCTGCTGCCGGGCAACCATTTTTGGGACACCTACCGCGCCGCGTTGTTCGGCCGTGATACCGGAACGGGTTCCAACGCGCCTGTCGCCCGCATGATGTGGGTCAGCCTCGTGACGGCGCTGGTGATTACCTTCGGCAAGATCGCGATCTCGCTGCTGTCGGCCTTTGCCATCGTCTACTTCCGTTTTCCCCTCAAAAACTTCTTTTTCTGGGCGATTTTTGTGACCCTGATGCTGCCCGTGGAAGTGAGGATAGGCCCCACCTACAAGGTAGTTTCCGATCTGGGCATGCTCAACAGTTACGCGGGCCTCACCATTCCGCTGATTGCGTCCGCCACGGCAACTTTCCTGTTCCGCCAGTTTTTCCTGACGGTGCCCGATGAACTGGTAGAGGCCGCGCGCATGGATGGCGCGGGCCCGATGCGCTTTTTCAAGGACATCCTGCTGCCGCTGTCCAAAACATCAATGGCCGCGCTGTTCGTGATCCAGTTCATTTACGGCTGGAACCAGTACCTCTGGCCTCTGCTGGCCACCACCAGTGAAGACATGTACCCCGTCGTGATCGGCATCAAGCGCATGATCGCCGGCGGTGACGCCGCCAATGAATGGAACGTGGTCATGGCCACAGCCATTCTGGCCATGCTGCCGCCCGCCTTCGTGGTGGTGCTGATGCAGAAGTGGTTTGTCAAGGGCCTGGTGGATACCGAGAAATAGGCAGAAAACACAAAAACGACAACGACAAAAATGACAAGAAAAGACAACAAGCAGGCGCAACACCCATGGCATCCATCTCGCTGAACAACGTCATCAAGCGCTACGGCGCCGGCAAAAGCACCGTGCAGGTCCTGCATGGCGTGAATGCCGAAATCGCAGACCGCGAATTCATCGTCATCGTCGGCCCTTCCGGCTGCGGCAAATCAACGCTGCTGCGCATGGTCGCCGGCCTTGAGGAAATCAGTGAGGGACAGATCGCCATCGGCGGCAAGGTGGTCAACGACCTGGAGCCTGCCGAGCGCGACATTGCCATGGTGTTCCAGAACTACGCGCTCTACCCGCACATGAGCGTGTTCGACAACATGGCGTACGGCCTGAAGATCGCAAAAATTCCGAAGAATGACATCAAGACCCGCGTCGACAAGGCCGCCGGAATCCTCGAACTCGGCCACCTGCTGGACCGCAAACCCCGCGAACTCTCAGGCGGGCAGCGCCAGCGCGTAGCCATGGGCCGCGCCATCGTGCGCCAGCCCCAGGTGTTTTTGTTCGACGAGCCGCTTTCCAACCTCGACGCCAAGCTGCGCGTGCAGACGCGGCTGGAGATCCAGAAGCTGCACCGCGAGCTCGGCATCACCGCGCTGTTCGTCACGCATGACCAGGTGGAGGCGATGACACTGGCACAGCGCATGATCGTGATGAACGCGGGCCGCATGGAGCAGTTCGGCACCCCCGAAGAGGTCTATAACCGCCCCGCCACCACCTTTGTGGCGAGCTTCATGGGCTCGCCGCCGATGAACCTCCTCAAGCACGCCCCCAACGCTGACTTCGGTGGCAAGCCCGGCACCATTCTGGGCATCCGCCCCGAGCACCTGCAAATCGGCCCGACCGGCTGGGCGGTGCAGGTTGACACCCTTGAAATGCTGGGCGCTGAGCGTTTGGTGTACTGCCGCATGGGTGACGAGTTCCTGATCGTACGCACCGATGAGAGTCTGTCGTCCGCACCCGAAATCGGCGCCACCATTCATGTGACGCCGCGCACTGACCGTTTGCACTGGTTTGACGCCGGGACAGGGAAACGTTTGCCATGAACAACGGGTCGCCACACGAAGTAGCGAGCAGTGGGGCTTCAGCTTCCTGGCCCTACCCGCGCTGGATCGCCCACCGCGGCGCTGGCAAGCTGGCGCCTGAAAACACGCTGGCGTCGTTCAGGCTGGGGGCCAGCCACGGCTACCGCATGTTCGAGTGCGATGTGAAGCTGAGTGCCGACGGCGTGCCGTTTTTGCTGCACGACACCACGCTGGAGCGCACCACCAACGGCCGGGGCGTGGCCGGCGAGCAGCCCTGGGAAGCACTGTCCGAGCTCGACGCGGGCAGCTGGCACTCGCCTGCTTTTGCCGGTGAAGCCTTGCCCACGTTCGACAGCATTGCGCGTTACTGCCTCGACAACAGTTATTTTTTGAATATCGAGATCAAACCCACGCCGGGAGTCGAAAGCCGCACCGGCACCGTGGTGGCCAATGAAGCGGCCCGACTGTGGCAGAGCACTGCCATCCCTCCCTTGCTCACGTCGTTCCAACCTGCGGCGCTGGAGGCGGCGCGGGCTGCCCAGCCCGGGCTGCCACGCGGCCTGCTGCTCGACGAGCTACCCGAAAATTGGCTGGAAACCGCGACAAAGCTGCGATGCGTGGCCATCGTCTGCAATCAAAAGCTCTGGAACGCAGATACGGTGGCACAGGCCCAAAAAGCCGGCTTCAGGACGCTCAGCTACACCGTCAATGACGAAATCAGCGCCCGCCGGCTGATCGAATTGGGCACCGACGGCATCATCACTGACCGGGTGGATGCCTTCCGGCCTGATTCGTAAACCGCGCGGGGGACCTCTGGAGATTCAATTCCCGGGATGCAGGGCAAGGCGCCCGGAGCGCAGGACACCGGATTGCACTTGGGTGCATGAGGATTCCGAGCACCGCGCAACGCGGCCATGCGCCCGGGAATTGAATTTATAGAGATTCCCTCAGGCCTTCCAGCCACGCAGCAGGACCCACTGGCACAGCGCCGCAACCACCACCAGCGCGGCATAGGTCAGCATTTTTCCGTCGTGGCCGAAGATCAGCAGCCCGGCCACCAGGACAGCCATGCCCGCTACGAAAACAATAGCAAACTGCATCCAAACTGCTTGAGCCAGCGGTCTTTTTGATTTAAAAAATCCGGAAAAGAGACGGGGCAGGAGCACCAGCAGCACAGCGACAAACGCGGCCGGCGCCATGAAATTGAGCAAGTGGTTGGTCAGCAGGTAAGCGGTCATGGCGGCGGCGGTCAAAGTCACGGGCAAGCCCTGAAAACAGCCTCCAAAAGGCTCTGAAGGGTGATTGATCCAGGCCAAATGACCCTCCCGCGCTTCAATTTTATAATCGGGAGATGTCAGTCTGGGCCCTGGGGCTAAACCATACCACCGCACCGCTCGATTTGCGCGGGCGATTCGCCTATGCCCTGGACCAAATCGAGCCCACGCTGCGCGGCTTGCGCGAATCGCTGGCCCGCCAGCCCGAGGCCACCTTGCTCTCGACCTGCAACCGGACCGAGATTTATTGCGCGGGCGACCACAACGATCTGGAACACACGCTGGAGTGGCTGGCGCACAACGGCGGCGTCTCGCCTGCCCTGCTGCGTTCGCACGCCTACACACTGCAGGACGACCAGGCAGCCCGCCACGCTTTCCGCGTCGCCAGTGGGCTCGACTCCATGGTGCTCGGCGAGCCGCAGATTCTGGGCCAGCTGAAAGACGCGGTGCGTGCCGCGGAGGACGCGGGCGCCATGGGCAGCACACTGCACCAGCTGTTCCAGCGCTCCTTCGCCGTCGCCAAGGAAGTACGCACCAGCACGGAGATTGGCGCGCACAGCATCAGCATGGCGGCCGCCAGCGTGCGGCTGGCCGGCCAGCTGTTTGAAAACCTGGGCGACATCAAGGTGCTGTTCGTCGGCGCCGGTGAAATGATCGACCTGGCAGCCACCCACTTTGCCGCCAAAAACCCCAGGTCTATGGCGATTGCCAACCGCACGCTGGAGCGCGGCGAAAAGCTCGCCAGCCGCTTCGGTGCCGAAGTCATGCGCCTGGCCGATCTGCCCAGCCGCCTGCACGAGTTTGACGCGGTGATCAGCTGCACGGCAAGCACCCTGCCCATCATTGGCCTGGGCGCCGTGGAACGTGCGGTCAAGCTGCGCAAACACCGCCCCATGTTCATGGTCGACCTGGCCGTGCCGCGCGACATCGAACCCGAGGTCAAGGCCCTGCCCGACATCTACCTTTACACCGTGGACGACCTGGCGCACGTCGTCCAGACTGGCAAGGACAACCGCCAGGCCGCCGTGGCCCAGGCCGAGGTCATCATTGATGCCGGCGTGCAGAACTTCATGCACTGGCTGGGCCAGCGCCGCACGGTGCCCTTGATCCAGCAGCTCAATGCGCAAACCGACGAGTGGCGCGCCGCGGAAATTGCCCGGGCCAAAAAACTGCTGGCCAAGGGCGAGCCTATGGATGCCGTGCTGGATGCGCTGACGCGCGGCCTCACACAGAAAATGCTGCACGGCGCCCTGGCCGAATTGCACGCGGGTGACGCCGCCAGCCGCGAGGTCACGGCGAACACGGTGTCCAGGCTGTTTTTGCGCGGGCAACTGCCCAAAGAACACAAAGAGCGTTAGCGCCGGCCTTCCGCGCCGCCGCAGCCGCCAGAACGGCTGCTTTCCTGCCGGCGGCTTCGCCGGTGTGCTCTCCCTGATTTTTTCGCCACTCCGGCCTTCGACTCGATGAAACCCTTTCTCCGCCAAACCCTGGACCGTCAGCTGCTGCGCCTGCATGAACTGGACTCCCTGCTGTCCGCCAGCGACGTCGTGAGCGATCTGGACCGTTTTCGCGCCCTGACCCGGGAGCATGCCGAAGCCAGCGTGGTGGCCGAGCAATACACCCGGCTCACCAGCCGCGAGGCCGACCTGGTCAGTGCCGAGGGCATGCTGGCGGAAGCCAAAGACGACCCCGAAATGGCCGCCATGGCCGAAGAGGAAATCGCTGCCGCCAAGCTGGATGTCGCCCGGCTCGATGAAGCCCTGCAGCTCATGCTGATTCCCAAAGACCCGGACGACGCGCGGGCGGCCTTTATTGAAATCCGCGCCGGCACGGGCGGTGACGAGTCGGCGCTGTTCGCCGGCGACCTCTTTCGCATGTACACGCGCTTCGCGGAACGCAACCGCTGGCAGGTCGAGATCATCAGCGAATCATCCAGCGAACTGGGCGGCTACAAGGAGGTGGTGTTGCGCGTGGACGGACCCACCGATGCCACGGGCGTGGGCGTGTACGGCAAGCTGCGCTTTGAGTCGGGCGGGCACCGTGTGCAGCGCGTGCCGGCCACCGAGACCCAGGGCCGAATCCACACCAGCGCCTGCACCGTGGCAGTAATGCCGGAGCCCGATGAGGCCGTGGCCATCCAGATCAACCCGGCCGACCTGCGCATTGACACCTACCGCGCCAGCGGCGCCGGCGGCCAGCACATCAACAAGACCGACTCGGCGGTGCGCATCACGCACATCCCGACCGGCATCGTCGCCGAATGCCAGGAGGGCCGCAGCCAGCACAGCAACAAGGCCCAGGCGCTCAAGGTGCTGACCGCCCGCATCCATGAAAAAGACCGCGCCGAGCGCGCCGCCAAGGACGCGGCGCTGCGCAAGGGCCTGGTCGGTACGGGCGACCGCAGCGACCGCATCCGCACTTACAACTTCCCGCAGGGCCGCCTGACCGACCACCGCATCAATCTGACGCTGTACAAGCTGCTGGCCATCATGGAAGGCGATTTGGGCGATGTCATCACGGCGCTGCAGGTGGCGCGCGGCGCCGAACAGCTGGCCGAGCTGGAAACCGCCAACAACGGCTTTTAAGCGGTTGATCGCCGCTCCTCACGCGTCAAATCAGCCTCTAACCCCATCTTTATGAGAACAAGCAGCTATTTCTCTTATAGCAAATGCAAGGCTGTCCGATGAACCATCCACAACGCCAGCCCACCTGCGCCCAAGCCCTGGGTGCCGCCCAGGCACTCGGGCTGGATCGGCTGGACGCCCAGTTGCTGCTGCTGCACGCGCTGGGCAAGCCCGCCACCGACCGGGCCTGGCTGCTGGCGCATGACACCGATGAGTTGACGGAAGGGGTCGCCGGGCGCTTGCGGGCATTCAGCCTGCGCCGGGCCAGCGGTGAGCCCCTGGCCTATATCGTCGGCAGCAAGGAGTTTTTTGGCCTGGACCTGCAGGTCGACGCCCGGGTGCTGGTGCCCCGCCCCGACACCGAAACGCTGGTGCATTGGTCGCTGGAGGTGCTGCAGGCGCCGACCATGCCGGCACGGCCGCAAATTCTTGACCTGGGCACCGGCAGCGGAGCCATTGCGCTGGCCATCGCGCACAGCCTGCAAGCGGCCGGCCGGGAGGCCCGGGTGGTTGCCGTGGACGCGAGTGCCGACGCGCTGGCCGTGGCCCGTGCAAACGCCCGACGCCTCCAGCTGGAGCTCGATTTCCGGGAGAGCGACTGGCTGACAGAAGTTAGTGGACACTTTCACCTGATCGCCAGCAATCCGCCTTATATCGCCAGCGCCGACCCGCACCTGGTGGCATTGGCGCATGAGCCTTTTCCGGCGCTGGCAGCGGGTACAGACGGGCTGGAAGATATCCGGAAAATTGTGACGCAGACGCCGGGACACCTGGAGCCCGGCGGCTGGCTCCTGCTGGAGCACGGCTATGACCAGGCCGCTGCGGTACGCGGTCTCCTCGCGGAGCAGGGCTTTTCGCAGGTCCAGAGCCGGCCGGACCTGGCCGGCATCGCGCGCTGCTCGGGCGGCCAATGGCCAGGCTAAGTATCCCGCGCGGAGGCCGTAAGGTCCGGACGGGCGGGTAGCGCCCAGCACCCGGTTTCAAACAGCGGGATAATCAGGTTCTTCAGACCGTTGAATTCTGATTCCCGGATTCCATATATTAAAGAACGGCCCGGCGGAAAACGTCTGTTTTTCGACCCTGCACGGGCCCTTAGCGCCCATTCCAAAGGATTTCACCATGAGCACCAGCGACACCACCCAGCAACGCATTGACCAGATCGTCAAATCCAGCGACGTCGTCCTGTTTATGAAAGGCACGGCCCAGTTCCCGATGTGCGGCTTTTCAGGCCGCGCCATCCAGGTGCTGAAAGCCTGCGGGGTGAACAAACCTGTGACGGTCAACGTGCTGGAAGACGAGGAAATCCGTCACGGCATCAAGGAATACAGCAACTGGCCCACCATTCCCCAGCTGTATGTGAAGGGCGAGTTCATTGGCGGTTCGGACATCATGATGGAGATGTACCAGAACGGCGAACTCCAGCAGGTACTGGGCACGACTGCCGCCTGAGACCTTTCAACGCCGTCCGGGGGTAGCCTCAATAGCGTCACATAGCGCCCACGGCGCGCCCGGTTAGCGCGTGTAGCCTTCGCAGGCGCCCGCGTTCACAGCCCCCTTGCATTCACGCTTCAGCCGGGCCACGCGCTGGCTGACCGTCTCTTCGGATCCGGGCATGAACTTGACCTTGCTGCCCCGGGTTGGGGTTTTGGCTGCTTTTTTGCCGGATTTGGCTTTTTCAGGCCTATTTCCGGTTTGTGCAGGCTCTGCAGGCTGGGCGTGCGCCGTGCCCTGCATCAGCGCGGCGACGACCAGGACGGCCTGTGCCGGCCAGATAACGGACTTCTTCATTTCCTCTCCCTCTCTTCCTCTTCCAAACCTTTTTGATCTTCTTGATCTTCTTGATGCGGTTCTACGCCGCTTGCGGCTCTAAAGCTTATTGCAGCCTGGGGTCACCAGGGTTTTCATTATCAGGCGGGGCGTCCGCCGGCAACCTGAACCCCTCGCTGGCCCAAGCGCCCAAATCGATGTTTTTGCAGCGCTCGCTGCAAAAGGGCCGGAAGGGATTGCTCGGTGCATAGATGCTTTGACCGCCGCAGCCGGGGCATACCACCCGCTTGACGGGTATCGGGTCTTCATTCATGGCTGACATGACCTCAAACGGTTCTGCAAAAATCAACCGGTCAGGAGCAAAGCGTCAACTCAAACGTCGAATCATCTGTGCTCGCGTGCAGCCGGTCATCGCTCTCGTGGCGCATCAGGCGTACCGACACAATCAGGCGATTGCCGCTGATTTCGGGAATCAGCCCCTTTGCAGGGTCAATGCGCAGGCGCAGCAGCTGGAAGGTGCGTCCCTGCGGCAGCGTCTGCTGGTATTGCCCCCCCGGCGCCACCACTTTTTGCGGTGCACCCGAGTCGCGCAAAAGCGTCAGCAGCACGCGTATGGATTCAGCCAGCGGTACGAGTGGCGCCACCCAGCGCTGCAAATCGCGCTGGCGCGTGGCGGAAGCCAGATGCTGCCATGCATAGTAGGCCGGCAAATCAAACTCGCAGGTTCCGCCCGGAATACCGACACGGCTGCGTATGCTCATGAGCCAGTCGTTTTCGGTCAACGAATGCCCAGCCTTGCCCGGAAGGTTGTTCAGGGCAGCAAAACAGCCCTCAAGCTGCCCCGTCACTTCATCGAGCACCGCCTCGGAAATGGCCGGATTGCCGCGGTAACCATTCAGCACATGTTTCTGCTTTTCGAGGTCCTTGAGCACATCGGTTTTCAAATCCGCCCGGGCACCCACATCCATGATTTCGAATATGGTCGTGATGGCATAGTGATGATCCGTCGGGCTCTCCCGCTCCACCAGTTCACCCAGGCGGCGGAACAGGTGCTCCAGGCGCAAATAGGTGCGTATGCGTTCGTTAAAAGGATACTCGTAAAGAATCACAGCGCTATTTTCGTCAACTTCATTGGGGATGCTAGTCTGCGCATCATAGCCCGAAGCGGCTCGCCAGCTGCCTGACCTGCAAGCCAAGGGCTTCAAGGGACAGGCTGTCGTTGTATAGACAGATGTCGGCTGCCGCGAGCCGCTGCGCGCGGCTGGCCTGGCCAGCGATAATCTTTTCAACGACATCACGCGTCCAGCCGCTGCGGCCCATTTCTCGGGCCACGACCCGGGCTATCTGGGTGGCTTCGCTGCAGTCCACCACCAGAACCCGGTCCAGCTGCTGCCGCCAGCGCCCCGACTCGACCAGCAAGGGAATGTCAAAGACGATGCATGAACTGCCTGCCCGCACCGCGTGTTCGTACTGCCGCAAGGTTTCCTGACTCACCAAGGGGTGAATGATGGCTTCCAGCTGCTGCTTGACTGTCGGGTCGTTGAAGGCAAGCTGGCGCATCCGGTCACGGTCCATGGCCCCGTCGGCTGTGATGGCCGCACTTCCAAACCGATGGCGGATTTCATGGATCGCAGCGCCCCCGGGCGCCGTCACCTGACGGGCGATGGCGTCTGCGTCGACCAGCGTCGCGCCCCTGGCCACCAACAGACGGCCTACCGTACTCTTGCCGCTGCCTATGCCGCCAGTCAGTCCGATGCGCTGGGCTGCGAAGGGCATGGCATCACAAGCCCACAAACTGCAAAATCGATTGAGGCCCGAACACCATGGCGGTAAATCCCGCACCTGCCAGGAAAGGACCAAATGGCACGTAACCGCCCTCGCGCAGTCCACTGGAAAACTTCAGCGCAATACCGATGACGGCGCCAATAACGGAGGCCATCAGGATCATCGGGATCAGTGCCTGCCAGCCAAACCAGGCGCCCAGTGCCGCAAACAATTTGAAATCTCCGTAACCCATGCCTTCTTTTCCGGTCACCAGCTTGAACGCCCAGTACACCAGCCACAGGGAGAGATAGCCGGCGACCGCACCCCACAGGGCGGAGTACAGATTGACGGCCGGATTCCACTGCAGCGCCGCCACGATCAGTCCGGCCCACAGCAAGGGGAAGGTGATGTCGTCCGGCAGCAAGGTCGTGTCCCAGTCAATCAGCGCCAGCACCAGGAGCGCCGCCGAGAATCCGCACCAGACCAGCGCAGCCAGCGACCAGCCCCAACGCCATGCGCAAAAGAAGAACAGGGCGCCGGTCACCGCCTCCACGATGGGATAGCGCACGCCGTAGGGCGTCCCGCACACCGCGCACTTCCCCCTGAGGAACAGGTAGCTCGCCACCGGGATGTTCTCATACCAGCGTATGACATGGCCGCAGTTGGAGCAACGCGATCGCGGTGCCAGCAAATTGAATTTCTCTCCGGGCTCCACTGGGTTTCCGGCCAGGTCGGCACATTCCTGCGCCCATTGCCGCTCCATCATTTTGGGCAGGCGATAGATTACGACGTTCAGGAAGCTGCCAATGAGCAGGCCAAAAAAACCGGCCAGCAGGGCATCGATCTCCGGCCCTAAACCCAGTCCCGATCCCGTCGTCATTAAACGACTTGGCCCAGCTTGAAAATGGGCAGGTACATGGAGACCACAATACCGCCAATCAGCGTGCCCAGAAACACGATGATGATGGGCTCCATCAGGCTGGACAGGCCGGCCACCATTTCATCAACTTCCGCCTCATAAAAATCGGCGGCCTTGCCCAGCATGTGGTCGACCGAGCCGGACTCCTCGCCAATGGCGCACATCTGCAGCACCATGGTGGGAAACAGGTTGGCATTGCCCATGGCAGCCGTCAGGCTGGTACCTGTCGAAACCTCCTGCTGGATTTTTTCGGTGGCATCGGCATAGAGGGAATTACCCGATGCGCCCCCCACGGAATCCAGGGCCTCCACCAGCGGCACACCGGCCGCAAACATGGTCGAGAGGGTACGGGTCCAGCGGGCAATGCAGGACTTTTCAATGAGGGGCCCAAACACAGGCACCTTGAGCAGGAGCCGGTCCATGAACTTCTGCATTTTTTCATTGCGCTTCCAGGCCTGCATGAAAAAATACAAGGAACCGCCGATACCGCCAAAAATCAACCACCAGTAAGCCACAAAGAATTCACTGACGGCAATCACGAACAGCGTGGGTGCCGGCAAATCCGCCCCGAACGAGGTAAACACTTCCTTGAAGGCCGGGATCACGAAAATCATGATCACCGCCACCACCACAAAAGCCACCACGACCACCGAGATGGGGTACATCAGGGCGGACTTGATTTTTGACTTGATGGCCTCGGTCTTTTCCATGTAGACCGCCAGGCGGTCCAGCAAGGACTCCAGAATACCGGCGGCTTCACCCGCCTCGACAAGATTGCAATACAGGGCGTTGAAATACAGCGGGTATTTGCGAAACGCAGCGCTCAGCGAGGTACCGGTTTCCACATCAGTGCGAACATCGTTGAGCAGTTTGGTCACGCTGCCGTTGGGGTTGCCGCGACCCACGATGTCAAATGACTGCAAAAGGGGCACGCCGGCCTTCATCATCGTGGCGAGCTGGCGGGTAAAGATGGCAATATCCTTGGGCTTGATGGCCTTGCCCGAGCGCATGCTGCGTTTCTTGATTTTGGTGGGCAACACACCCTGCCGGCGCAAGGAAGACTTGACCTGGTTCTCGCCAGAGGCACGGATCTCGCCACGGACCGGTTTACCCCCCCGGTCCTTGCCCTCCCACTCGAAAACAAATTCCTTGACGCCTTTGGATACTGCAGTTGCCATGATGTTTTCTCGTTGTATGGACGGCCTCAGGCCATCCCGTCGCCACAGTCACTCACCAGTGTGTTCAACTTTGCACGCCCATTAAACATTGGTGCAACCCAAAACCTCTTCCAGGGAGGTCGTGCCGAGTTTAACTTTAGACAGACCGGATTGGCGCAAACTCCTGACCCCCTCAGCCTCTGCCTGCGCCGCAATCTCGAGGGCGCTGCCGTCGCGCAACACTATCCGCTGAATCTCTTCGGAAATAGGCATGACCTGGTAGATGCCGACGCGCCCCTTGTAACCGTTTGTGCACATGGAGCAACCCACCGGGCGATAAGGTGTCCAGGAGCCATCGACTTCCTCCTCCTTGAATCCTGCCTCCAGCAGCGTTTCGCGCGGAATATCGGCAGGCGCCTTGCAGCTGACGCACAGGCGCCGCGCCAGCCGCTGCGCCGTGATCAGGATCACGCTGGATGCAATATTGAACGGCGCAATTCCCATGTTGCGCATGCGTGTCAAGGTAGTGGGCGCGTCATTGGTGTGCAGCGTTGACATCACCATGTGGCCGGTCTGGGCCGCCTTGATCGCAATGTCGGCCGTTTCGATGTCGCGGATCTCACCCACCATGATGATGTCGGGATCCTGGCGCAAAAAGGCCTTGAGCGCGACTGAAAAAGTCATGCCCGCCTTGTCATTCATGCTGACCTGGTTAACGCCCGGCAAGGTGATCTCGGCGGGGTCTTCAGCGGTGGCAATGTTGACGCCCGGCTTGTTCAGGATATTCAGACAGGTGTAGAGCGACACCGTCTTGCCTGAGCCGGTAGGGCCAGTCACCAGCACCATGCCATAAGGCCGCTGTATGGCCGCCAGCAAACGCTCCTTCTCGACCGGCTCGTAGCCCAGGGCGTCAATGCCCAGTTTGGCACTGCTCGGGTCCAGGATACGGATCACGACTTTTTCGCCGTACATGGTGGGCAAGGTGCTGACCCGAAAATCGATCACGCGATCCGGGCCGATTTTGAGCTTCATCTTGCCGTCCTGCGGCACCCGCTTTTCCGAGATGTCCAGCTTGGAGATCACCTTGATACGTGCCGCAAGTTTTTCCTTGATGGCCACGGGTGGCGACGCGATTTCGCGCAATTCGCCGTCTATTCGGAAACGGACACGGTAGGTGTGCTCGAACGGCTCAAAGTGCAAATCAGAAGCCCGCATGCTGAAGGCATCGAGCAGCATCTTCTGGAGGAATTTGACGACCGGTGCATCCTCGACTTCCGAGACGCTGGCATCGTTGTCCTCAGCGGCTCCCGAATCCACCGTGGATTCATCGAATTCGAAATCATCGCCAATGATGCTTTCCATGGCCTCGGCAGCCGTGGTACTCGACGTCTCCACCAGTTTGGACAGCTTGTCGTACTCGGCGATCACCCAGTCCACACCCATCTGGGTGGAAAACTTAATCTTTTCCGCCGCTTCCTGGTCGGAGGGATCTGCCGTTGCGACGATCAGGCGGTTATTGCGCTTGCTCAGCACGACAATGCGGTAAGTCGTGCAAATCTTGGTGTCGAGCAGGCCCTTGGGCAGGCGCAGAACGTCGATGGCCTCCAGATCCAGCAAGGGCGCAGCGAACGAGGTAGACATGATGTGCGCCAGATCAATGGCGGACACTGCCCCCGAACCGGTCAGCTCGGCAATGAAACTGGTACGCCCGCTTTGGGCCTTGCGAAAGATGTCTTCAGCGGCCTTCTGGCCCAGCTTGCCTGCCACCACCAATGCCCGGCCCAATCCGGGCAATGCCAAGGCGGGGGGTTCATTGATAGCGGTATCGACAGCGGCCATGAATCTTTGAAATTAGCCCAAATGGGTATCATCGTCGATAGATAACACGGTGTAAATCGAAAACGCCCCCGCCCCGCCCCCAAGCGTCGGAACTGTGCGGAGAAACGCACACTCTATGTATGCATACTCTATAAAAACAGAAAAGAATCTGGTCGGGGTGAGAGGATTCGAACCTCCGGCCTCTACGTCCCGAACGTAGCGCTCTACCAGGCTAAGCTACACCCCGCCTTGACAACCCTCAGGAACGCCTCTGCAACAGTTGCGATGCCAGTTGCCCCAAGGCACTACTGTAAGGGTTTTGGGGCAATGCTTGCAAGGTATCCAGCGCACGCTGGGCCTCCGCGGCGGCCGCGTCCCGTGTTGCCTGCAGGGCTCCCGTCTGTTGCACGATGGCAATGATTTGCGGCATCTGGTCCGTTCCGCCTGTTTCAATGGCCCGGCGAATCACGGCACGCTCAAGTTCAGTGCATCGCTGCATCGCAATGATGAGCGGCAACGTCGTCTTGCCTTCGCGCAGGTCGTCCCCCAGGTTTTTTCCCA
Source organism: Polaromonas sp. P4_F4 (assembly GCF_056401355.1). Taxonomy (NCBI): domain Bacteria; kingdom Pseudomonadati; phylum Pseudomonadota; class Betaproteobacteria; order Burkholderiales; family Comamonadaceae; genus Polaromonas; species Polaromonas sp. P4_F4. The sequence goes on from NZ_JBFUJO010000005.1 coordinate 34,033, forward strand.
TTTCCGACACGTCGCCGTCATAGTCCAGCACATCGTCAATCACCTGGAAGGCGGTGCCCAATGCCTGGCCATAATCCGCGCAGCTTTGCTCCACCGCCAGCGAAGACTGCGCCAGCAACGCCGCCAGACGAGCGCTGGCCTCGAACAACTTGGCCGTCTTGGAACGGATGACCCGCAGGTAACCGTCCTCCGACAGCGTCGCGTCATGCATGTTCATGAGTTGCAGCACCTCGCCCTCGGCAATCACATTGGTGGCCTCCGCGAGCGTCTGCATGATGCGCATGTCGCCGGCCTCCACCATCATCTGAAAGGCGCGTGAATATAAAAAATCCCCCACGAGCACGCTTGCAGGATTGCCGAAGGCCTCGTTGGCCGTGGCACGGCCGCGACGCAATGTGGACTCATCCACCACGTCATCGTGCAGCAAGGTGGCGGTATGAATGAACTCCACCACCGCAGCCAGGTTGTAGCGCTGATCGCCGCGATAGCCCAGGGCGCCGCACATCAGAAGCAGCAAGGCGGGCCGCAGGCGCTTGCCGCCGGCCGCCACGATATATTGAGACACTTGGCTGACCAGCGGCACGTCCGACTCCAGCCGGCGCTCGATCACCGCGTCCATTCCACGCATGTCGTCGGCAATCAGGGCAAGGGCGGCGGCGGTGCTTGAGGAATTGGCAGACAAAAGGCGGTCCAGACGTTAAGTTTGGGCAGATTATAGAAAGCACCCCATCCGCAGCACCCGGCGCGCCCTGGAGAATGCCTTAAAACCGTCCGCCTGGCCATTTTTGGCCGGCCGTGCTAGAATATCGGGCTCTGTGGAAATTCGTCCACAGAACTCAATTTACGAGGTCTCACATGTACGCGGTCATAAAAACCGGTGGCAAACAATACAAGGTTGCTGCTGGAGAAAAAATTAAAGTAGAACAGATTGCTGCGGACGTAGGCCAAGAGATCGTTATTGACCAGGTATTGGCTGTCGGAGAAGGCAGTGCAATCAAGGTTGGTACGCCCTTGGTGTCCGGCGCGACTGTCACAGTCACAGTGCTGTCTCATGGCAGGCACGACAAAGTGCGCATTTTCAAAATGCGCCGTCGCAAGCACTACCAGAAACGCCAGGGTCACCGGCAAAACTTCACCGAACTGCAAATCGGCGCCATCGTCGGTTAAGCAGGGAAGTACCAGGAGTAACGAAAAATGGCACAGAAAAAAGGCGGCGGCTCTACGCGAAACGGGCGCGATTCGCAGCCCAAAATGCTGGGCGTCAAGAAATTTGGCGGCGAAGTGATCAATGCAGGCAGCATCATCGTGCGCCAGCGTGGCACCAAGTTCCACCCAGGCGTCAATGTCGGCATCGGCAAGGACCATACCCTGTTTGCGCTTGTTGACGGTGCGGTATCGTTTTCCGTCAAGGGTGCACTGAACAAGCACACTGTGAATGTGACCCCGGCCTGAGCTGATCACTTCGATAAGTCACTTCGACTGAAGCGAAGCCCCGACCTGTCGGGGCTTTTTTGTTTGTAAACTACCTTTCAGCTTCTCCAGTCTTCCGCCCTACCCGAGCACCCGCACATCATGAAATTTGTTGACGAAGCCTTTATTGACATTGCCGCTGGCGATGGCGGGAGCGGCTGCGTTTCCTTCCGCCACGAGAAATACAAGGAATTCGGCGGCCCGAACGGCGGTGATGGCGGTCGCGGCGGCCATGTGTACGCGGTCGCAGATGTCAACCTGAACACGCTGGTGGACTTCCGGTTTTCGCGTCGCCATGAAGCCCGCAATGGCGAGCACGGCATGGGCTCCGACATGTTCGGCGCCAAGGGGGACGACATCATCCTCAAAATGCCCGTGGGGACCATCCTGACCGATGCCGAGACCGGTGAAGTGCTTTACGAACTGCTGGTGCCGGGTGAGCAGGTGTTGATCGCCAAGGGCGGCGATGGCGGTTTCGGCAACCTGCGGTTCAAAAGCTCTACCAACCGCGCGCCACGCAGCAAGACGCCCGGCTGGCCCGGGGAGCGCAAAAGCCTGAAGCTCGAACTGAAGGTACTGGCCGACGTCGGCCTGCTCGGCATGCCCAATGCGGGCAAGTCGACCTTTATTTCGGCCGTCTCCAACGCCAGACCGCGCATTGCCGACTACCCTTTCACCACCCTGCACCCCAACCTGGGTGTGGTGCGCGTCGGCCCCGAACAAAGCTTTGTGGTGGCCGACCTGCCCGGCCTGATCGAGGGCGCCTCCGAAGGTGCGGGGCTGGGACACCTGTTTTTGCGCCACCTGCAACGCACACGCCTGCTGCTGCACATCGTCGATCTGGCGCCTTTTGACGAAGGCGTGGACCCGGTCGCCCAGGCCAAAGCCATTGTGGGTGAGCTGAAAAAATACGACGAAGCGCTGTATGAAAAGCCGCGCTGGCTGGTGCTTAACAAGCTCGACATGGTGGACGCCGACAAGCGCGCCGCGGTCGTGAAGGATTTCGTCAAGCGCTTCAAGTTCAAGGGTCCGGTGTTCGAGATCTCGGCACTGACGCGCGAAGGCTGCGAGCACCTCGTCAAGACGATTTACCAGCACGTCCAGGGTGTGCAAAAAAGTGAGCAGGCCGTGGAAGAGGTCGATCCGCGCTTTGCCGAACTGCCGCCCGAGCCACCCCAGCCGCCCGTTTCCAGCTGATCCGCGTGCAATTGCCTGGCGGCAGTTGCTTATAAATCACAGCTGTTTGCGCCCACCTTCCTTGGGTTAAAACCTCAAAACGTACTCAACATGCAAGATAAAACAGGCTCTCCTGTTCTACGCAACGCCAGACGCATTGTGGTCAAGGTGGGCTCCAGCCTGGTAACCAACGAGGGCCGTGGACTCGATGCGGATGCCATCGGCCTGTGGTGCGAACAGCTGGCAGCACTGGTCAAGGATGGACGCGAAGTCATCATGGTGAGCAGCGGCGCCATTGCCGAAGGCATGAAGCGGCTGGGCTGGACCGCCCGGCCCAAAGCCATCCACGAGTTGCAGGCCGCCGCCGCGGTAGGCCAGATGGGGCTGGCCCAAGTGTATGAGAGCAAGTTGCGGGAGAACGGCATCGGTAGCGCGCAGGTCCTGCTCACGCATGCTGACCTGGCCGATCGCGAACGCTACCTCAACGCGCGCTCCACCCTGCTGGCCCTGCTGCAGCTCGGCGTGGTGCCGGTCATCAATGAGAACGACACCGTCGTCAACGACGAGATCAAGTTTGGCGACAACGACACCCTCGGTGCGCTGGTGGCCAACCTCGTCGAAGCCGACGCACTGGTTATCCTGACCGACCAAAAGGGACTCTACACCGCCGATCCGCGAAAGGACCCGACCGCCCGGTTTGTGCACGAAGCAAAAGCCGGTGATGCCGCGCTGGAAGCCATGGCGGGTGGCGCGGGCTCGAGCATTGGCAAGGGCGGCATGATCACGAAAATCCTGGCGGCCAAACGCGCGGCAGGTTCAGGCGCTTCAACCGTCATTGCCTGGGGCCGCGAGCCGCAGGCCCTGATCCGGCTGACACAAGGCGAGGCCATCGGTACGCTGCTGGTGGCGCAGACCCAGAAGATGCAGGCCCGCAAGCAATGGATGGCCGATCACCTGCAAATGCGCGGCTCGGTCACCGTAGATGCGGGTGCTGTCGGCAAGGTGCGCGACGAAGGCAAGAGCCTGCTGCCGATTGGCATGACAAGGGTGGACGGTGATTTTTCCCGTGGCGACGTGATTGCCATCAGGGATACCGAAGGCGCAGAAATTGCGCGGGGCCTGGCCAACTATTCGAGTTCGGAGGCGCGGCTGATTTGCCGCAAGGCGTCGTCGGAATTCGAAAAGCTTCTGGGCTACACCGGCGAGCCTGAAATGGTCCACCGGACCAACCTCGTGCTCACGCGGTAGCTACCCGAGGCAGAGCGCGCCAGCATCGAAAGGTGCCCCGAAGCAACCAGTCCTCCCCCCATGCGACCGGGCGACGCCCTCGCACGACAGGGTACGGTGCGCTATTCCGATATCCTGAAATTCGGATTTTTCAGCCGGCTTATCAGGACGGGAACTGACGGTGCCGGTGCCGCGTTATCGCATGCGCCGGCCTTGGCGAACCGCAAGACATGCTTGGACGGCATGTTGCCAAACATGGAGCGCCACTCCGCATTGGCCACCGGGTTCCAGCGGCCATCTGGCGAGTAACGGGCATAGGTCTTGTATTCACCGGTAGCGCAGCGTATGCCTTCGTACATCACATTGCGCGCACCACTGGCGCTGGTCGCCACCATCACATAGCGTACGAGGCCGTCGCTGTTGGAAATGCGGATGGTAGCGGGATCGACTCCATAAACCAGCGATGAGTTGGGTGACACATCGAAAGTGACCAGCTTGCCGGCATCAAATGCCGGAGGCGGCGGAGCGTCCGATTCCTTCCAGTCCGGATCGTCCGTAGCGCTCTGGGCCCAGGCCGCGCAGGTGATGCCCAACGCAATTGCTATACAAGAAAGACGGACCACAAAGGCCGGTTTGAATGTCATGTTTTGGTCGTCGAAGGATCCGCGCCCAGGCTGGTCTGCGGATCAGGTTCAAAGGTGGCACCGGGGGGCAACTCGAACGAGGCACCCAATCTGGCCGTGTAGCTGTATGTCAGGCTATTGGCCGGACGGGGGCTGGTTTCACCGGCCTGGCCCGCCATCTGATCGCGCAGGTGAACTCCCCCGCGCAGATAGCGGTTGCGATGGTCGGGACGTGAATCGGGCCGTGGGTCGGACCGGGGGTCACAACGCGGAACAAAGCGCGCCAACTCGGTCAGCGCCATCTCGTACACGCCACGTTTGAACTCCACCACCACATCGAGTGGCACCCAGTAGTCGTTCCAGCGCCAGGCGTCAAACTCGGGATGGTCTGTCGCGCGCAGGTTCAGGTTCCAGTCGTAACCGACCAGCTGCAGCAGGAACCAGATCTGTTTCTGGCCTTTGTAATGTCCGCGCGCATCGCGGCGGATAAACCGGTCAGGCACCTCATAGCGCAACCAATCTCGGGTACGGGCCAGCACGTGAACGTGCTGCGGCAACAGTCCCACCTCTTCATGCAACTCGCGGTACATGGCCTGTTCGGGATTTTCGCCCCGATCAATGCCACCCTGCGGAAACTGCCACGAGTGGGTACGGATACGTTTGCCCCAAAATACCTGACTTCTCTGGTTGAGCAAGATGATGCCGACGTTAGGCCTAAAGCCATCCCGGTCAAGCATAATCAAACCTCAAATTTTTTAAACTGAGTCCATTATGCACAGCGAAGGCGCCAGCGCCAAGCGCACGGCCGGGCTCCAGCCCCCTTCCAACGCAGAATTCCAGAAAAATAGCCCATGAAAGCCTCCCAGTTCTTCATTTCCACCCTCAAGGAAGCTCCTGCGGATGCGGAGATCGTCAGCCATCAGCTCATGGTGCGTGCCGGCATGATCAAAAAGCTCGGCGCCGGCATTTACAACTACATGCCCATGGGTTTACGTGTCATCCGCAAGGTCGAGGCGATTGTTCGTGAGGAAATGAACCGCGCTGGTGCCGTGGAAATGGCAATGCCAGTGATTCAGCCGGCCGAGTTCTGGCAGGAGACCGGCCGGTTTGAAAAAATGGGCCCCGAACTGCTGCGCATCAAGGACCGCCACGGCCGCGATTTTGTGGTGCAACCGACCAGCGAGGAAGTCATCACCGACGTGATGCGCCAGGACATCAAGAGCTACAAGCAGCTGCCGAAGAACCTGTACCAGATCCAGACCAAATTCCGCGACGAGCGCCGTCCGCGTTTTGGCCTGATGCGCGGGCGGGAATTCATCATGAAAGACGCCTACAGCTTTGACCGCGACCAGGCTACGGCCAAGGCCAGCTACCAGGTCATGGCTCAGGCCTACCGGCGGATTTTTGACCGCTTTGGCCTCACCTACCGCGCGGTGGCTGCCGACAGCGGCGCGATTGGCGGCGATTTGAGCGAAGAGTTCCAGGTGATTGCCACCACTGGCGAAGACGCCATCGTCTACTGCCCCGGCAGCGACTATGCGGCCAACATGGAAAAGGCCGAAGCCCTGGCGCCCCAGGGCGCGCGCAAGACCGCCTCCCGCGCCATGACCAAGACCCCCACGCCGGACAAAGCGACCTGCGCCGACGTAGCCCAGTTGCTGGGCATCCCGCTGGAAACGACCGTCAAGTCCCTGGTGCTGGCCACCGACCAGACCGATGAAACCGGCAAAATCATCAAGACACAGATCTGGCTGCTGTTGTTGCGCGGCGACCATGACATGAATGAAGTCAAGGTCGGCAAGGTACCCGGCCTGGCGGGATTCCGCTTTGCCACCTTGCCTGAAATCGAGGAGCACTTTGGCTCCAAGCCCGGCTACCTGGGCCCCCTGAATCTCCAAAAACCGGTGAAGCTGGTCGTCGACCGTGAGGTGGCGGCCTTGAGCGACTGGGTTTGCGGCGCCAATGAAATTGATTTTCACATCACCGGCGTGAACTGGGGACGTGATCTTCCTGAACCCGACCTGGTGGCCGACCTGCGCAACGTGGTCGCGGGCGACACCTCGCCCGACGGCAAGGGCGTGCTGGCGATTGAACGCGGCATCGAGGTGGGCCACGTGTTCTACCTCGGCACCAAATACAGCCAGGCCATGAACGCCACCTTCCTGGACGAAAACGGCAAGCCCCAATTCCTGGAGATGGGCTGCTACGGCATCGGCATCACACGCCTGCCTGCTGCGGCCATCGAGCAAAACCACGACGAGCGCGGCATTATCTGGCCCGACGCGATTGCGCCCTTCACGGTGGTGCTCTGCCCCATCAGCCCGGACCGCTTCGCCGACGTGAAAGCCGCTGCCGACAAGCTCTATGGCGAACTCCTCGCCGCCGGCGTGGACGTGATTCTCGATGACCGCGGCGAGCGCCCCGGCGCGATGTTTGCCGACTGGGAACTGATCGGCGTGCCCCACCGCGTCACCATTGGCGACCGCGGCCTTCAATCCGGCCAGGTTGAATACCAGCACCGCCGTGATGCCACCTCCAGCAAGGTCGATGCAGCCACGGCGCTGGACTTCCTCAAGGGAAAACTGGCCCTGTGACAGCGCCCGGCATCGCGTCTGCGACGTCCCTCCGGCAACTTTCAAGAAGAAAGTGCCTACAGTCCCTGTCTGCCGCGTGTATTCCGCTATTATTTTCAGAGCAAGCGGACGCCGGCGCCCAGATTGAAGAGCCTTTGATGGACTCGGTCCGCTCGGCCCTGAGCTCGGCCGTTGCCAACCATGCGCCTCCGGTGCCGGAGTTCAGGGACACCGAAAGCCGGCTGGCCTACCTGCGCTGGCTGGGCGCCATGAGCGAGCGCCTCAAAAAGAAAAAACCGGAGTGGCAAGTCCGCAAGGAATTCCTGCAAACCGTCTGGTATGAGAGCAAACGCGCCGGACTGGACGTTACGCTGGTGCTCGGCCTGATCCAGGTCGAAAGCAACTTCCGCAAGTTCGCCGTGAGCAATGTGGGTGCGCGCGGTTACATGCAGGTGATGCCATTCTGGACACGCGTGATTGGAGACGGCGACCCTTCCAAGCTCTTTCACATGCAGACCAATTTGCGCTTCGGCTGCGTCATTCTTCGCCATTACCTGGACCGCGAACGCGGCGACCTGTTCATGGGCCTGGGCCGCTACAACGGATCGCGCGGCAAGGCGCCCTATCCGAATGCGGTGATGGGTGCGAGCAAACAGTGGGAATTCAGCGGCTGAAACCGTCTCCACGCACAAACAAGCCAGAACCCCAATGAATTCTGGATTTACAGCTATCAATTAAATAGCAAACCCGAGTTGAGCTGCCGCTCAGCGCGTCGCGCCCGAAAAGCCGCGCTCTTCGGCAAACCAGGCCAGCACCGGTACCGTGCCCGGCAACACCGGCTGCACGGTGACCGGCAATGACTGCCAGGCAAACGACTGCCCCTCATGCATGTGCAGTTCACCCGTCCACTCAAACACCTTGCAGAAGTTGAGCCGTACCAGCGCATGGGGGTAGTCCACCATTTCAACCTTCCACGGATGCACGGCGCCGATGGTGATCCCGATCTCTTCCTGCAGCTCGCGCCGCAGCGCCTGCTCGACACTCTCGCCCTGCTCCAGCTTGCCGCCGGGAAACTCCCAGTAGCCTTCATAGACTTTGCCAGGCGGGCGCGAGGTCAGCAGGAAATCGCCATTGGGCCGGATCAGCACGCCGACCGCAACGTCAACAATCTTTCGGTCCACACCGCCCTCGCGCGGTCGCTCACCGTCGGCGACCAGCATGCTCATGTGGAGTGGTCTGGCGCCTGGTCGGACGGTGCAACGGCAGAAGCACTGGCCCGCTCGTACGGCAGGATGACCTTCACAGCCACAGACGTTGCGGCACCATCCCGGCCCGCAAAGTCGCGCGCGAACTGGTAGGCGACACGGCCGCTGCGCGAGCCACGCTCCAGCGCCCACACCAGGGAGGCCGGCTTCGCTGCGGCAATCGGGTCCTGGCCCACGCCGAACGACGAGAGCCACTGCGCGACGATGGTCAGGTATTCCTCCTGGCTGAAGGGGTAAAAGCTCACCCACAAGCCGAACCGTTCCGAGAGCGAAATCTTTTCCTCCACCACCTCGCCGGGGTGAACCTCGCCATCCTCGCTGTGCGTGTAGGTGAGGTTTTCCGTCATGTACTCGGGCAGCAGATGGCGCCGGTTGCTGGTGGCGTAGATCAGCACATTGGGCGTGGCCGCTGCGACCGAACCATCCAGAATCGATTTGAGCGCCTTGTAACCTGGCTCGCCCTCCTCAAAGCTGAGGTCGTCACAAAACACAATGAATTTCTCGGGCAATTCGGACACCACGTCCACAATGTCCGGCAGGTCGGTCAGGTCGGCCTTGTCGACTTCAATCAGCCGCAGGCCGCGTGACGAATATTCATTCAGGCAGGCCTTGATCAGCGACGACTTGCCGGTGCCCCGTGCGCCCGTCAACAGCACATTGTTGGCCGGTTTACCGTTGACGAACTGCTCGGTGTTGCGCCGGATTTTTTCCTTCTGGTCCTCGATCTCCTTCAGGTCGGCCAGGCGCATGGCGCCCAGGTGCCTGACGGGCTCGAGCGAGCCGTGGCCCGACCTGCGCTTGCGGTAGCGGTAAGCGACTGACGCCTGCCAGTCGGGCGCCTGCAGCGGTTGCGGCAAGACCGATTCAATGCGCGTGACCAGGGACTCCACCCGCGCCATCAGGCGCTCAAATTGCTCGTTCATGCTCTTTAGCCCCGGTTGCTTCAGCTGCGGTAATCAGCGTTGATCTTGACGTAATCGTAGGAGAGGTCGCAAGTCCAGACGGTATCCTGGGCCGCACCACGGCCCAGCACCACGCGCACCGTGATCTCGCTTTGCTTCATCACGCGCTGGCCATCCGCTTCCACATAGCCCACGTGCCGGCCACCGTTTTTGGCCACCAGCACATCATCCAGGTACAAGTCGATTTGGGTCTGGTCCAGGTCGTCAATGCCGGCATAGCCCACAGCAGCCAGAATACGGCCCAGATTGGGATCGCTGGCAAAAAATGCCGTCTTGACCAACGGTGAATGGGCGATGGCGTAGGCCACCTTGCGGCACTCTTCACCAGTTTTTCCGCCCTCGACCTGCACCGTGATGAATTTGGTGGCGCCCTCGCCGTCCCGCACGATGGCCTGCGCCAGTTTTTTGGCGATGTCCAGCATCGCCGCACGCAGGGCGTGGCCGTCTGCGCTGTCCAGCGAGGTGATGGGGGCGTGGGTCGCCTGGTTGGTGGCCACAACCACAAAGGAGTCGTTGGTTGATGTGTCGCCATCCACCGTGACGCGGTTGAACGAGCCCTCGGCGAGTTCGCGGGCCAACTGGCCCATCAAGGTTTGCGACACGCAGGCGCTGGTTGCCATGAAGCCCAGCATGGTCGCCATATTGGGCCGGATCATGCCGGCGCCCTTGCTGATGCCGGTGATGGTGACTTCTGCGCCGCCGATCACGAGCCTGGTGGAGAATGCCTTGGCCACCGTATCGGTGGTCATGATGGCCTCCGCCGCATTCGCCCAGTTGTCGGCTTTGGCATCCGCCAGCGCGGCGGGCAGGCCAGCGGCAATGCGGTCGTGCGGCAGCGGCTCCATGATCACGCCGGTTGAAAACGGCAGGATTTGCTCGGGAGCCAGATTGAGTTCGCGGGCCAGTGCAATACAGCTGGCCAGCGCGCGGTTCAGTCCGTCCTCGCCGGTGCCGGCGTTGGCATTGCCGGTGTTGATCAGCATGGCGCGGATACCCAGGCTTTGGCCCGCGTTCTTTGCGAGGTGCTCCCGGCAGATCTGCACGGGCGCCGCACAAAACCTGTTTTGCGTGAAGACGGCGCCTACCGAGGCCCCCTCATCCAGCAGCAGCACGGCCAGATCCTTGCGGTTGGCCTTGCGTATGCCTGCTTCGGTGATGCCCCAGCGCACACCAGGCACAGGGTAAAGGTCCGCCGCGGGTGTAGCCAGCAGATTGACGGGCATGTTCGTGACTCCAGAAAACTAGTCGTTCGACCCAGAGGGACTCAATTCAGCCGGCCGTGGCACAGCTTGTATTTTTTTCCCGAACCGCAGGGGCACGGATCATTGCGCCCCACACGCGGCACGGCGATGCCGGAGGCCAGTGGCACGCGCCGCTGCGTGTCTTCGTCCACCCGGGTTTCCGCTTCACCGGTTTCGGTGGGAGCCGTATAGGTGACGTTGGAGATGCTTTCTGCCCGGTTTTCCATTTCCTCGGCGGCCTGCTCGAGCTGCTCGCCCGACTGGATCTTGACCGTCATCAGCACCTTGGTGACTTCGTTCTTCACGCTGTCAAGCAACTGGCCAAACAGCTCAAACGCTTCGCGCTTGTATTCCTGCTTCGGCTGCTTTTGCGCATAGCCGCGCAAATGGATGCCCTGGCGCAGATAGTCCAGCGCGCTCAGGTGTTCACGCCAATGGGTGTCTATGCTTTGCAGCAACACAATGCGCTCGAACTGCGTGAAGTTTTCCTGGCCGATTTTCTCGACCTTGTCGGCAAACGCGACATTGGCCGCAGCAATAACCTTTTCCAGGATGTCTTCGTCGGTGATGGCGGTTGCGCTCTCCAGCTCGCCGGCCAGCGGCAGGCTGATCTGCCACTCATCGAGCAGCACCTTTTCGAGGCCGGCAATGTCCCACTGCTCCTCGACGCTTTCAGCCGGCACGTACTGCCGCGCCAAATCCGTGAAGCAGCCTTCACGCAGGGACTCGATCTGACCTTGCAGGCTGCCCGCGTCCATGATGTCATTGCGCTGCTGGTAAATCACCTTGCGCTGGTCATTGGCCACATCGTCATATTCAAGCAGCTGCTTGCGGATGTCGAAGTTGCGCGCTTCAACCTTGCGCTGTGCTGATTCGATGCTGCGCGTCACGATGCCGGCTTCGATGGCCTCGCCATCGGGCATTTTGAGCCGCTCCATGATGGCCTTCACGCGATCGCCCGCGAAAATGCGCATCAGCGGATCATCCAGGCTCAGGTAAAACCGCGAGGAACCCGGGTCACCCTGCCGGCCCGAACGGCCGCGCAACTGGTTGTCGATGCGGCGTGACTCGTGACGTTCGGTCGCGATGATGCGCAAGCCGCCCAGCGCCTTGACCTGCTCATGCTCTTCTGTCCACCGGGCACGCAGGCGGGCAATTTCGGCCTCCTTCGCAGCGGTGTCCATCGACTCGTCGGCTTCAACCGCTTCAATCAGCTTTTCAAGGTTACCCCCCAGCACGATGTCGGTACCGCGACCGGCCATGTTGGTGGCAATGGTGATCATCTTCAGGCGACCGGCCTGCGCCACGATATCGGCTTCCCGGGCGTGCTGCTTGGCGTTGAGCACCTGGTGCGGCAGTTTTTCCTTTTCCAGCAACTGGTCAATGATTTCGGAGTTCTCGATGGAGGTCGTACCCACCAGCACCGGCTGGCCGCGCTCATAGCACTCGCGAATATCCTTGATGCCGGCTTCGTATTTCTCGCGTGTGGTTTTGTACACGCGATCAAGCTGGTCATCGCGCCGGCTGACCCGGTTGGGTGGAATGACCGTCGTCTCCAGTCCGTAAATCTCCTGGAACTCGTAGGCTTCGGTATCGGCGGTACCGGTCATGCCGGCCAGCTTGCCGTAGAGGCGGAAATAGTTCTGGAACGTGATGGAAGCCAGCGTCTGGTTTTCCGCCTGGATCTGCACACCTTCCTTGGCTTCAACGGCCTGGTGCAGGCCATCGCTCCAGCGGCGGCCCGACATCAGGCGGCCGGTGAACTCGTCAACGATCACGACCTCACCGTCCTGCACCACATAGTGCTGGTCACGGTGGTACAGCAAATTGGCGCGCAGGGCGGCGTACAAATGGTGCATCAACGAAATGTTGGCCGGATCGTAGAGCGTGGCGCTTTCGGCAATCAGGCCCAGGTTGAACAGGATGCGCTCGGCGCTCTCGTGGCCCTGCTCGGTCAAAAACACCTGGCGTGTTTTCTCGTCGATGGTGAAGTCGCCGGGCTTGGTCACGCCCTCGCCGGTGCGGGGGTCGGCCTCGCCTTCCTGGCGCGTGAGCAACGGTACGACCCTGTTCATCGCGAGGTACATCTCGGTGTGGTCTTCGGCCTGGCCGCTGATGATGAGGGGTGTACGCGCCTCGTCAATCAGGATCGAGTCCACCTCGTCAACGATGGCGTAGTTCAGGCCGCGCTGCACGCGGTCCCCGACCTCGTACACCATGTTGTCGCGCAGGTAGTCAAAACCGTACTCGTTGTTGGTCCCGTAGGTGATGTCGGCGTTGTAGGCGGCCTGCTTTTCCTCGCGCGACATGTTGGGCAGGTTGATGCCGACCGTCATCCCGAGAAAGTTATAGAGCTTGCCCATCCAGCGGGCGTCCCGGCTGGCCAGGTAATCATTGACCGTCACCACATGGACGCCCTTGCCGGTCAATGCATTGAGGTAGACCGGCAGCGTCGCGGTCAGGGTCTTGCCCTCACCCGTGCGCATTTCCGAAATCTTGCCGTTGTGCAGTGCCATGCCACCCAGCATCTGCACGTCAAAGTGGCGCATCTTCATGACGCGCTTGCTGCCTTCGCGTACAACGGCAAAGGCTTCCGGAAGAATGGCATCCAGCGCCTCGCCAGCCGCCACGCGACTCCTGAATTCCTCGGTCTTGACACGCAACTCGTCGTCGCTCAGCTTCTCGTACTGGGTCTCCAGTGCATTGATGTGGTCTACGGTTTTGCGGTAGGTTTTGAGCAGCCTGTCGTTGCGGCTGCCGAAAATTTGGGTCAGGATGTTGGAAGCCATAAATGCGAGGCCGCCTTGACACTCCCGTGAGCGGGCAAGGCGGCCAAAATCCCTTAGTGAATACGGAACTTAGGTGTGGGCGCGACCAGTTAGTTCAACTGTGCGCAAAGCGCTGATTTTAGCGCCGCTGGAACCGCTAGTTCGGCGGGGCTTGCGGCAAGGCTGCCGTCCGCCGCGGCCGGGTGCCTGCAGCAGCCATTGCAAGCCTGGGCAGTTTCTGGCCGGCTGTCAGAAATTTCTGCGGGTCCTGAAAAACCCCCTGGACCAGAACCTCAAAATGCAGGTGCGGGCCTGTGGAGCGACCGGTAGTGCCCACCTCAGCAATCTTCTGGCCGCGTTTGACCAGATCGCCTTTTTTGACCAGCACCCGCGACGCATGCGCGTAGCGCGTCACCAGCTCATTGCCATGGTCCACTTCCACCATGTTGCCGTAGGCCGGGTGATATTCCTGCGCCACGACCACGCCGCCCGCAGCCGCAAGGATCGCGGTGCCAGGGTCTGACGGGAAGTCCAGGCCGGTATGCAGCGCAGACCGGCCATTGAGCGGGTCAATGCGCCAGCCAAAGGACGAGCCAAGTTGGCCGCCAGCCACCGGCTCCTGGGTCGGCACCATCATTTTCTTGATCTTCTGGTCAAACAGGCGGGACTCCATCACGGTCATCAGGTCGACCCGCTGATCGGTCAGTTTGTCCAGATCCGCCAATGTGGCCTGAAGCTCGTCCATCGTGAGTGAACGCCCGGACACCAGCGCGCCGCCGCTGCCGGGCACTGCCCTGATCTCGCCGGGGTTCACACCGGCCAGCCCCGATACCCGCTCACCCAGCGCTTCAAGCTGCATCATCTTGGCCTGCATTTCACCAAGCCGCCTGGCCATCACATCGAGGTTCTCGCGCAGGAAGCGATCGCGCTGATCGAACTCATCCTTGACCACCAGCTTCACCAGCGATCCAATCACGGGCCAGCCTTCACGGGCCCCCTTGAGAAACACCCAGTGGTACAGGCCGGCGGCGACAAGCATGAGGGCCAATGCGGCGACAAAGCCCGCCAGAATCAGTTTTGTGCCACTTAAATAGATGGCCCGGCTATTGGCCAGCCACGCATCCGTGATAATCAAATGCACTTGTGTCTACCTCTTTAAAAGCTTGCACTGACCGGGCCAGAGCCCGCCCAACGTGAATCCCATCCGGCGCCCTCCTTCGACCCTCACCATCCATCAGGCTGCCGGCAATTCTCCGTCCCTTGCACGGCTGACCGAACTCGTCCGTGAGTCCAATGACAGACTCAGGGCGATTGAGTCGCTGCTTCCGGAGGCCCTGCGTCCTGCCGTCAAGGCCGGACCGATTGAGGGAGAAAGTTGGTGCCTGCTGGTGAGCAGCAATGCAGCCGCCGCGAAAATCCGTCAGCTACTTCCGCTCATCCGGACCCACCTAGTGGGCAAAGGTTGGAAGGTTACCTCAATTCGGTTGAAGATACTAATAACCAAAAAGTAGTAAGCGCATGCTTCCAACGAAGGTTCAGCGCAGTCGACCCGGTGATCAGTTTGCCAATCGCTACTCAAGTCATAGCGCCGAACACCCATGAAGTATGGGATGGCAAAGATGCTTTGATAAATGGTGCCGCTTGTCGGAATCGAACTGACGACCTACCGCTTACAAGGCGGTTGCTCTACCAACTGAGCTAAAGCGGCACAAAACTATTTTACTTGACGCGCTTGAGTGACGGGCGTGTGCGCGGTGGTGACTTGGGGGGCTCGGGGGAATCAGGGCCTTGCTCACCAGCTTCGGGTGCACTCTCGGGCACCAGCTGCATGATCTTGCCCTCCGGTCCCTCCGCCACACCCTGCGCCGAAGAGACTTCGGCCGGGGCAGATTCACCGGGTGTCCCCGAAGCCGCATCAATGCCGGCCGGCGAGGCCACCATGGGGAAAGCCATGCCCTGCCCATTTTCGCGGGCGTAGATGGCAATCACATGCGTGATCGGAACGATGATCTCGCGGGCGCTGCCGGCGAAACGCGCCTTGAACTCGATAAAGTCGTTGCCCAGTTTGAGCGAGCTGGTCGCATCAAAGCTGATATTGAGCACGATCTCATTGTTTTTCACATACTCGCGCGGCACTTGCACGGTTTCATCCACCGACACCGCCACATAGGGCGTGAGGCCGTTGTCGGTGCACCACTCGTAAAGGGCCCGTATCAGGTACGGGCGGGTCGACGTGGAATCCGGTGCGTTCATGAATTCAGCCAAGTTAAACCCGGGCCAGCGTGCGGGCACCCTCTTCACCAGCCAGGGCCGCGGAACCGGCTATGCCGGGCCGCAGGCGCAGCGCCCCCCCGGGGGGCAGCGAAGTACACGCAGTGACGAGCGTGGGGGCCATATTACTTGCGCATGACCTTCTCGGAAGGCGTCAGTGCTTCAATGTAAGCGGGACGCGAAAAAATGCGCTCGGCATACTTGAGCAGCGGTGCGGCATTTTTTGACAGGTCGATGTCGTAGTAGTCCAGGCGCCAGAGCAGCGGCGCAATCGCCACGTCCAGCATCGAGAAGTTGTCGCCGAGCATAAACTTGTTTTTCAGAAAGATCGGGGCCAGCTGCGTGAGGCGGTCACGGATGTGCGAGCGGGCTTTTTCAAGCGCCTTCTCATTGCCCTTGGAGGCACGTGACTCCAGCGTGCTGACGTGAACGAACAGCTCTTTTTCAAAGTTCAGCAGGAACAGGCGAACACGCGCACGGTCAACCGGGTCGCCGGGCATCAGTTGCGGGTGAGGGAAACGCTCGTCGATGTACTCGTTGATGATGTTGGACTCGTACAGGATCAGGTCGCGTTCGACCAGAATGGGAACCTGTCCGTAAGGATTCATCACATTGATGTCTTCCGGCTTGTTGTAGAGGTCGACATCGCGGATTTCGAAGTCCATGCCTTTTTCAAACAGCACAAAACGGCAGCGGTGCGAGAAGGGGCAGGTCGTGCCTGAATAAAGGACCATCATGATTCGGAACTCCTGAAAACAAAAGAGTGGAGGCTAAGAATCAAAACTTAGAACCTTCCACTCCGAAGATGCCGGCGCGCAGCAAAGCGCATGGCCGGCGAAAAATTACTTGATATCTTTCCAGAACGCCGCATTCAGGCGCCAGGCAATGAAGGTCATGCCCAGAAGGAAAATCAGCACCCACACACCTACACGAACACGGGTGTTCTGGGCCGGCTCGCTCATCCACTGCAGGTAACCCACCAGGTCACCCATGGCCTGGTCGTATTGCAGCGGCGTCATGGCGCCAGGCGTGACCTGCTGCCAGCCCTTGAAAATAGACACCTTGTGGCCGTGTTCTTCCTTTTCCAGGTAGACCGGCTTGCGTTCACCCTGCAGTTCCCACAGCACATGCGGCATGGCCACGCTGGGGAAAACCAGGTTGTTCCAGCCCGTCGCCTTGGTGTCGTCGCGGTAGTAGGTGCGCAGGTAGGTGTAGAGATAGTCGGCACCCGTGCCATTGGCGCCGGAACGCGAGCGTGCAATGACGCTCAAGTCCGGTGGGTTGCCGCCAAACCAGTCCTTGGCCTGTTTCGGGTCGATCGCGGCCTTCATGGTTTCACCGACTTTTTCAGTGGTGAACAGCAGGTTGTCCTTGATCTGCTGCTCGGTCAGGCCGATGTCCGCGAGGCGGTTGTAACGCATATAAGCAGCCGAATGGCAGCTCAGGCAGTAATTGACGAAGAGCTTGGCGCCGCTTTGCAGGGTGGCCATGTCGTTGGTCTTGCCGGGCGCCTTGTCCCAGGCAATGCCACCTTCCGAAGCCTGCGCACCAGCTACCAGACCGACCGCCGTGACCAGGGCAAAAATCGCGTTAGAAATCAGTTTTTTCATTGTTACAACTTTCCAGCTCAGTGGGCAGCAAAAGTCACGCGGTTGGGGACGGGCTTGAAGGTTCCCAATCGGCTCCACCAAGGCATCAGCAGGAAGAAGCCAAAGTAGAAGAGGGTGCCAATCTGCGACACGCGCTCGCCAACCGGAGAGGGAGGCTGCACGCCCAGGTAGCCCAGCACCAGGAAGTTGACCACGAACACACCGTACAGGATCTTGTTCCAGCTTGGGCGGTAGCGGATGGACTTGACTTCGCTGTGGTCCAGCCACGGCAGGAAGAACAAAATGACGACCGCGCCACCCATGACCATCACACCCCAGAACTTGGCGTCGATCGACAGCATCAGGATCGCCACCACCACGGCCGCCGCCACGATGACACCCTTGACCAGCGCAGGCATCTTGAACTTGACCACGCTCAGCGCCGCAGCACCGATCACACAGGCAATCAGCGCATACATCATTTCGCTGGTAATTGCGCGCAGCATGGAGTAATAAGGCGTGAAGTACCAGACGGGTGCGATGTGTGCAGGCGTCTTGAGCGGATCAGCCGGGATGAAGTTGTTGTACTCAAGGAAGTAGCCGCCAAACTCGGGCGCCAGGAACACGACAGCGGAGAACACCATCAGGAACAGGCAAACGCCAAAAATGTCGTGCACCGTGTAGTAGGGGTGGAAGGGAATGCCGTCCAGCGGATGGCCGTCCGCACCCTTGGTGGCCTTGATCTCAACACCGTCGGGGTTGTTGGAGCCCACTTCGTGCAGCGCGATGATGTGCGCGGCCACCAAGCCCAGCAGGACCAGCGGCACGGCAATCACGTGGAAGGCGAAAAAGCGGTTCAGCGTGGCGTCACCCACCACATAATCACCGCGAATCAGCAGCGCCAGATCGGGACCAATGAAGGGAATGGCGGCGAACAGGTTCACGATCACCTGGGCGCCCCAGTAGCTCATCTGGCCCCAGGGCAACAGGTAGCCCATGAACGCCTCGGCCATCAGGCAGAGGAAAATTGCGCAGCCGAAAATCCAGATCAGCTCGCGCGGCTTGCGGTAGCTGCCGTAGATCAGGCCGCGGAACATGTGCAGGTAGACCACGACAAAGAAGGCCGAGGCGCCGGTGGAGTGCATGTAGCGGATCAGCCAGCCCCAGGGCACGTCGCGCATGATGTATTCGACAGAGCCAAACGCCAGCGCCGCATCCGGCTTGTAATGCATGGTCAGGAAAATACCGGTGACGATCTGGATCACCAGCACCAACATGGCCAGCGAGCCAAAGATGTACCAGAAGTTGAAGTTCTTCGGCGCGTAATACTCGCTCATGTGCTCTTTGTAGAGCTTGCTGGCGGGAAAACGGTTGTCAACCCAGGCCATCGCCTTGGCAGCGAGGGGGGCGTCGGGGGAAATTTCTTTGAATTCAGCCATCACTGATCCTGGTTCGGTGGGGTTCTTTGTCGATCGCTTGAATCAGGTCTGGATATTCCGTTTGAAGGAACGGCCAGCAAATTTTCAAGCGCTTTCGGCAGGGTCTTGGGAAGGATTGATCAGCCTTCAGGCCTTTTTGTCTTCACCAATCAGCAGTCGGGTGTCTGACAGGTACATGTGCGGAGGCACTTCCAGGTTATCGGGAGCGGGCTTGTTTTTGTAGACGCGGCCAGCGATGTCGAAGGTGGAGCCATGGCAGGGGCAAAGGAAGCCGCCCGCCCAGTCGTCAGGCAGCGAGGGCTGGGCGCCGGGCTGGAACTTGTCGGACGGCGAGCAGCCCAGGTGCGAGCAGATGCCCACCACCACCAGCGTTTCGGGCTTGATGGAACGGTTTTCGTTGCGGGCGTATGCGGGGGTCAACTCATCCGGCTTGCGCTCGGACTTGGGGTCGGCCAGCAGGGCATCGACTTTGGGCAGGGAGGCGAGCTGCTCGGGCGTGCGCTTGACAATCCACACCGGTTTACCGCGCCACTCGACCGTGATTTTCTCGCCGGGCTTGATGCCGGAAATATCAACTTCAACGGCCGCACCGGCGGCCTTGGCACGCTCGGACGGTTGAAAACTGCTTACAAAGGGAACGGCAACAGCGGCAGCGCCAGCGGTGCCTGCAACGGCCGTGGCCACGAGCCAGTTTCTTTTATCTTTATCTACAGGAGCGCCGTGCGGCACTGCGTTCACGCTTGCTTGGGTCATGAGAGTCCTTCAAGAACTGGCTTGAAAAAGGCATAGTGGGGTCAACCCGCAATTGTAGCGGAGCGCGAACGCGTTTTTCAAGGCGGTGGCAGTTGGTCCGGCTTGCCGCCGCCCGTGCCGGGCTGTTTCAGCCATGGGTGGGAACGGGACGCGATTTCTTCCAGCCAGACGAGGTACGGCGCCCAGGATCAGGTCCAGCCTTCATAATGCCTTTTCGACAATCGCAAGGGGCGATCGGCAAGCGTTCACCAACAACAGGAGTAGCACATGGGAATGATGCAGGAATTCAGGGAATTTGCCGTGAAAGGCAACGTGATTGATCTGGCTGTGGGCGTGATCATCGGCGCGGCATTCGGCAAAATTGTCGAATCGGTGGTGGGCGACCTGATCATGCCGGTGGTGGGCGCGGTGGTCGGGAAACTGGATTTTTCCAACCTGTTTGTGGTGATGGGCAGTGTGCCGCCGGGCACCGTGATGACACTGGACGCCCTGAAAAAAGCCGGCGTACCGGTGCTGGCCTATGGCAACTTCATCACCGTCGCGGTCAACTTTGCCATCCTGGCTTTCATCATTTTCCTGATGGTCAAGCAGATCAACCGGCTCAAACGCAGCCAAACCCCGCCTGCGGCGCCCGCAGCACCGCCTGAAGACGTCGTGCTGCTGCGCGAAATTCGCGACAGCCTGAAAAAATAAGCTCCTGCGAACCCTGCCGCAGGGTTCTGCGCCAAGTCGCCATTTCGCCATTTCGCCATCTATTTGATAGCTTGATGGATTGATTTCTGTCGGACCGGTAGCGGTTTTGCGGCGCGTTCCGTCAGGCAGCCAGCTGGCGCGCCATGCGGACGGCGGCCAGCAAGCTTGCGGCGTCGGCACGCCCGGTCCCGGCAATGTCAAACGCGGTGCCGTGATCCGGACTGGTGCGCACCAGCGGCAGGCCCAGCGTCACGTTGACGCCCTGCTCCACCCCCAGGTATTTCACCGGGATCAGCCCCTGGTCGTGGTACATCGCGACCACCACATCAAACTCCCCGGGCTTTGCAGGCGTACGGCGGGCTCGCATGAAGACGGTGTCGGGAGCGAAGGGTCCGCTCACCTCCAGGCCCTCCGCACGCGCGGCCGCAATAGCCGGCGCGATGACGGCCTGCTCCTCGGTGCCGAACAGCCCGCCCTCGCCGGCATGCGGATTCAGCCCTGCCACGGCGATGCGGGGAGGCCGGCCCAGGCTGGCGCCCACAGCCTGGTGGGTGATGCGCAGGGTTTGCAGCACATTGTCAAAAGTCACGGCCTCGATGGCGTGCCGGAGCGACATGTGAATGCTCACCAGCACGGTTTTCAGCTCATCATTGGCCAGCATCATGCGCACCGGCACCTCGCGCACCGGCTTGCCCAGGAAGGCCGCGGCCTCGGCCTGGAGCAGTTCCGTGTGGCCCGGAAAATTCGCCACCCAGCCACCGGCCGCGGCCAGGGCTTCCTTGTGGATCGGCGCCGTCACCATGCCAGCCGCCTCGCCCGCCAGCACCGCGCGGGCCGCCCAGACAATGCAATCGGCCGCAGCTTTTCCAGCCAGATCATTCACCCGCCCAAAGGGGACGGGCGTTTTCAGCTCACATTTTTGCAGCACTCCAATGCAATTGGGCGGAACGGAGGGCGCGTCGGCCAGCGCCGCGAGTTCAGCCACCGGCAAGGCCAGGGGTGAAGCCACCAGTGCGGCGGCGCGGCGCAGCGTGGCCACATCGCCCACGACCACGCAGCCGGCCATCCCCGTGGGCGATTCGCCAAACGCCCTGGCGATGATTTCCGGGCCGATACCGGCGGCATCGCCCATCGTGATGAGCAGGGGCTTGTCATGCATGGTGGTCAGGGGAAGGGAAAAGGGAGAGAGAAGGACTGGGGCCAAAAAATCAGGCCGGGTTGTCGATGTCGATGAACTGGTGGGCCAGGCCCAGTTGCGCTGCCACGTGCGCGGCCACGGCCGGCGCGCCGTAGCGCTCGGAGGCATGGTGGCCGCAGGCGATGAAGGCCACGCCCATCTCCCGCGCATAGTGGGCCTGCGGCTCGGAAATCTCGCCCGTGATAAAGGCATCGGCACCCGCCGCAATCGCGGCTTCAAAGTAGCCCTGTGCGCCGCCGCTGCACCACGCTATGTTTTTTATAGCATCATGCGGCCGACCTTCAATAACGACAGGCCGATTCACCACCTTTTTGACGTGCTCGGCCAGGGCATCTGCGCTGGCAAAGCTGCCGCCATCGGCCCGCCCGCCCATAAAGCCCAGGTCCTGCTCGCCGAACCGCGCCGTCGCCTGCAACCCAAGCCGCGCGCCCAGCTGCGCATTGTTGCCAAGCTCCGGGTGCGCATCCAGCGGCAGGTGGTAGGCGAACAGGTTGATGTCATGGGCCAGCAGCAGCGCCAGTCGCGGCTTCATCCAGCCCGTGACACGGCCGTCATGGCCCCGCCAGAACAGGCCGTGGTGCACGAAGATGGCATCGGCCTGCGCTGCAATGGCGGCCTCGATCAGCGCGCGGCTGGCGGTGACGCCCGAGACGATTTTGTCAATCTGCGCCCGCCCCTCCACCTGCAGGCCGTTGGGGCCGTAGTCCTTGAAGCGGGCGGGCTGCAGCAGTGCATCAAACGCCTGCAGCAAATCCTGTCGGGTGGTAGTCATGGGCTGATTGTCTCAGCTACTGCGCGCAGCGGCATCCCGCCCGGCCCCCATCCGGACCTCGCCCAAACCACCCCGGGAGCCCGCACGGACCGTTGCACGCCAAAACGGCCCCGGAAGCAGCCCTGGAAATGCCGGCTTGAGGGACAATATGACCAGTGAGCAGGCGCTTAACCGGCGGTCGGCAATACATCTGGCTTTGGGACACCCCGTTCACCACCTTCCACCCTCACCTTCTACCCACCTTTTTCCCCATGAAGCGCACCTGGCTCCTGTTTTCCCAGACCGTCACTGTCCTGCTGGCCGCCTACTTTGTCGTGGCAACGCTCAAACCGCAGTGGCTGGGTACCTCCGTCGGTGGGGTATCCGTGATCGAGGCACCGGCCAGCATCGTGCCGCGCGGCGCCGGACCCGCCGGCAGCTTCAGTTCGGCCGCCAAAATCGCCTCGGCAGCGGTGGTCAGCATCAACACCAGCAAGGCCGCCGTCAAAAACCCGCATGCTGACGATCCGTGGTTCAAGTTTTTCTTCGGCGACCAGGGCCGTATCGAACCGCAGGGTGGCTTGGGTAGCGGCGTCATCATCAGCGCCTCGGGCTACATCCTGACCAACAACCACGTGGTCGAAGGTGCTGACGAGATCGAGGTCATCCTCAACGACACGCGCAAGGCCAAGGCCCAGGTGATAGGCACCGACCCCGACACCGATCTGGCCATTCTCAAGATCGACCTGGACAAGCTGCCCATCATTGTGCTGGGCAACTCCGACGCGCTGCAGGTGGGCGACCCAGTGCTGGCCATTGGCAACCCTTTCGGCGTGGGCCAGACCGTGACCGGCGGCATCGTGAGCGCCCTCGGGCGCAACCAGCTCGGCATCAACACCTTCGAGAACTTCATCCAGACCGATGCCGCCATCAACCCCGGCAATTCAGGCGGGGCACTGGTTGACGTGAACGGCCACCTGATGGGCATCAACACCGCTATTTACTCGCGCTCGGGCGGCTCCATGGGCATCGGCTTTGCCATACCGGTGTCAACGGCCAAGCAGGTGCTGGAGGGCATCGTGAAAGACGGCCAGGTCACGCGCGGCTGGATAGGCGTGGAGCCGCAGGAGCTCAACACCGAATTGGCCGAAACCTTCAACATCAAGCCCGCAGCCCTGAAGAACGGTGGGGTGATCATCACGGGCGTGCTGCAGAACGGCCCGGCCGCGCAGGCCGGCATCCAGCCCGGCGACGTGATCACTGCGGTCAACGGCAAGTCCGTGAGCAATGTGAGCCAGCTGCTGACCGCCGTGGCAGCCCTCAAGCCCGGCACGCCGGCACCCCTGACCGTGCTGCGCCAGGATCGCCAGACCGACATTGCAGTCACACCGGGCAAGCGCCAGCGACCCAAAGTACAGCGCTGAGGGATCAGCCGGGTGCAAGCGCCGAGGGCTGGCGGGAGGCTTTGTGCCCATGGGCAAGCCGACGAATGCACGACTGATTTATAGCGGAAGACGCGCATTGGGAGGGGAGCTGCGCGATGGAAGCTATATTGCCCGCCACCGGGCCGGCGCGCAGCCTCAGGGCTTGGCAGCTTCCGTTTCGCTGTCCGCGTCGGGTGCCTTGGTGTGCTTGACAAACACCTGCGCGGCCACAATGCCAATTTCATAGAGCCCACCCACCACCATCAGCAGCATGATCATCGAGCCCGCATCAGGCGGCGTGACCAGCGCCGTGCCAATGGCGGCAATCACCCAGAAATAGCCGCGGTATTCGCGCAGCTGGGCCACACTCAGCACGCCCATGCGCACCAGCAGGATCACGGCGATGGGCACCTCGAAAGCCAGGCCAAAGGCCAGGAACATGCCCAGCACGAAATTGAGGTATTCCTCAATGTCAGGTGCGGCGGTGATTGACTTGGGTGCAAAGCTCTGGATGAAGCGAAACACCTGGCCAAAGACAAAGTAGTAGCAAAACGCCACGCCCACAAAAAACAGCAGAGTGCTGGAGATCACCAGCGGCATGACCAGCTTTTTCTCGTGCGAATACAGGCCGGGCGCGACAAAGGCCCATACCTGGTAAAGCACCACCGGCAGCGCAATCATGAACGCGGCCATGAACAGTATCTTGATGGGCACCACAAACGGCGAGATGACGTTGGTGGCAATCAGCGTGGCCCCCTTGGGCAAGGTGGCCACCAGCGGCGCGGCCAATATGTCATACAACGCGCCGGGCCCCGGAAACAGCGCCAGGATAGCAGCGGCGACGCCGATCGCAATCACCGCCTTGATCATCCGGTCGCGCAACTCCATGAGGTGCTGAACAAAAGGCTGTTCAGTCCCTGCAAGTTCGTCGGGTTTGTCGGGTTTGTCGGGTTTATCAGTGTTGTGATCGCTCATGAAGGGAGTTTGCGCTGGATGAAGGGCGCCGCAATGCGCGGAAAGAGAAGAAGACCGGAACGATCAAAAAGAGGAGGAGCGCCCGGACTGTGGACGAAAACGTGCCACGCGGGCGGCGCCAGACTGCGCCTTGGTCCGCACGCCGGACCGAGCCTTGTACCACTGCGGAGTAGCGCCGGCTTTCAGCCGCCAGTTCTTTTTCGGGTGCTTGTATTCGGGAAAGACCACCATGCCGGGCAACTCGTCAGTAGCGGGTGACGCGGCAGTGCCCGTGGCTTCAGACCATGACTTTTCAAAATCACTGGCATTCGTCTGGATCGAGTTTTCGACGTCGCGGGCGGCGCCCTCCACCGTGTCTTTCATTTTCTTGAGCTCGTCGAGCTCCATGGACCGGTTGACCTCCTGCTTGACGTCGGCCACGTAGCGCTGCGCCTTGCCCAGCAGCGTCCCCACCGTGCGCGCCACGCGCGGCAGCTTTTCGGGGCCGATCACAATCAGCGCCACCGCACCGATCAACGCAATTTTTGAAACGCCGAGATCAATCATGCGGGCAGTCGAGGGTCAATCCGGCCGCCGGGCCGCCCCAACGCTGGCTGCGCCCCCTCGGGGAGCAACGCAGCACGCGAAGCCGCAAGTGGGGGACCAACATTTTTCAAGACTTCTGCTTGGCTTCGACGTCGATGGTGGTTTTGTCTGCAGCTTTGTCGACGGCTTGCGCGTTTGTGACCTGACCAACAGGTTTTTCGTCAGTGGCAGACTGCCCGCCGTCTTTCATGCCGTCCTTGAAGCCTTTGACCGCGCCGCCGAGGTCGCTGCCCATGTTTCTGAGTTTTTTGGTGCCGAACACCATCACCACGATCAACAGCACGATCAGCCAGTGCCAAATGGAAAGTCCACCCATGTTTTACTCCTAATCTGTAATTGCAGGTTTTGTCGGTTTGCAGACAACTGTAGTCATTCTAAATGCCCCACCTGCCCGGGCACCTATTACACACATTGACCTGCGGGTTAGAGGCCGGATCCCGCGCGAGGTTCCAGATTGTCTGACCCCGCCTGCCCGGCCCGCCGGTATTTTTCAGTTTACTTTTTGCTACCCCTTGAGCCACGGCCGGGGCCCGCCGATCACATGGAAATGCAGGTGATGGACTTCCTGGCCCCCTTCGGCGCCCGTATTGGTCAAAATGCGGAAACCGCCTGCAGGGTAGGGATTGCAACCCAGTTCCATGGCCAGCCGGGGCGCCAGCACCATCATGCGTCCCAGCACCCCTTCATGCTCGGGCCCCACCTGCGCCATGGACGGGATATGCACCTTGGGGATGATGAGGAAATGTACCGGCGCCCAGGGGTGGATGTCATGAAACGCGAACAGTTCGTCGTCTTCATACACCTTGCGGCTGGGAATGGCGCCTGCGGCAATTTTGCAGAAAATGCAGTTGTCAGAGTGGCTCATGCGATGGGTGAGGGGTCGGGAGAGTTTTTTGGGGAAGCGCGGCTACCGGAATCAGGACGGCCGCTGGCTGTTAAAGCGCATCCAGCCCTTGATGCAGCGGTACAGGTACCAGAGCCAGACAATGCCGTAAGCGATCGCACCGGGCAAAAACAGCAGCAGCCACAAGGGCGACAGCAGGACCAGCCACAGCAGCGTCCACCAGAACGTACGGATCATGTAGTTGTGATGGTCGACATAGAGCGCATCCGTCTCGTCGGCCCGCCGGATGTAGTTGGCAATGAGCGCGATGACAGCAAACACGCCGCCGCTGAACCAGGCCAGCGTGTGCAGGCCATACAGCACATGCATGAAGAGGCGATCGCCGCTGCTCTTGATTTCAAATTCGGCCAGATCAGTTTCCAAAGTTGGACCTCCACTCAGCAGGGAAAGGTGGCGGAAAATTCCGGAGAAAATCAGGTCTTTTCAGCCGCATCGCGATTTTGCGCCTTGCGCAACGCTTTTTCCTCGATGCCGCTGGTGCCCTCGCGGCGCTCCAGTTCGGCGATCACGTCGGCAGGCTGCAGGCCGTAATGGGCCAGCGCGATCATGCTGTGAAACCACAGGTCAGCCACCTCGCCGACCAGCTTGGCCCGCAACTCCGGGGTCGGGCCGCCATGGTCCAAATCCTTGGCGGCCATCACGGTCTCGGTGGCTTCTTCGCCAATTTTTTTCAGGAAGGCGTCGGGGCCCTTGTGCAGCAGGCGCGCCACATAGCTGGTGCCAGGGTCGCCGCCATTGGCCGGTTTACGGCTTTCGATGATCTGCGCCAGGCGCCGGAGGGAATCGTTGGAGGACATGCGTGGTACGGTTAGGGCTATTTGTAGATGCTGCCGGGATCTTTCAAGACCGGCTCGGTCACGATCCACTGGCCGTCTTTGTAGAGATGGAAAAAGCAGCTGTGGCGGCCGGTGTGGCAGGCAATGCCGGGCTCGTGGCCGAGTTGCGTGACCTTGAGCAAAATCACGTCGTTGTCGCAGTCCAGGCGAATCTCATGCACGGTCTGCAGGTGACCGGACTCTTCGCCCTTGTGCCACAGGCGCCCGCGCGAGCGGCTGTAGTACACCGCCTGCCCCAACTCGGCGGTCTTTTGCAGTGCCTCGCGATTCATCCAGGCAAACATGAGCACATCGCCGCTGGAAGCTTCCTGCGCGATGACCGGGATCAGGCCTTTTTCATCCCAGCTGACTTCGTCTAACCAGTTCATGGGTCTATTGTCGGGGATTTGAATACTTCAGGAGATTGCAACACAAAACCTTCCAGGCCAGGACATCGCGGGGCCGGCTTGGCCGGACCGCAGATGTCGCCCCAGCAGGGGGGAAGGTGTAGCGACACGCAGTGCGCGAAGCCTGCGGGGGTTGCGTCACATTCTGACCGGAATACCGCGCCTGGCCATGTGCTGCTTGGCCTGCTGCACCGTGTATTCACCGTAGTGGAAAATGCTGGCCGCCAGCACCGCGTCAGCGCCCCCCAGCTGGATGCCGTCAGCCAGATGGTCCAGGTTGCCAACGCCGCCCGAGGCAATCACCGGCACAGTCACGGCGTCGCTGACCGCACGGGTCAGGGCCAGGTCAAACCCCGACTTGGTGCCGTCACGGTCCATGCTGGTCAGCAGAATTTCGCCGGCGCCGCGTCGCGCCATCTCGGTGGCCCAGGCCACGGCGTCGAGCCCGGTGTTCTTGCGCCCGCCATGGCTGTAGACGTCCCAGCCGGGGCCGCGGGTTTTGGCGTCTTCTTCACTGCGCCGCTTGGCGTCGATGGCCACCACGATGCACTGCGCGCCGTATTTGGCCGAGGCGTCCTCAATCACCTGCGGGTTGGCCAGTGCGGCCGAATTAAAGCTGGTCTTGTCGGCCCCGGCATTGAGCAGGCGCCGCACGTCTTCCACCGTGCGTACGCCGCCGCCCACGGTGAGCGGAATGAACACCTGCGAGGCCACGGCTTCGATGATGGGCAGGATCAGGTCGCGCCCGTCGCTGGTGGCGGTGATGTCCAGGAAGGTGAGCTCATCCGCGCCCTGGTCGTTGTAGCGCGCGGCAATTTCCACCGGGTCGCCGGCATCGCGCAGCTCGACAAAGTTGACGCCCTTGACCACACGGCCGCCGGTAACGTCTAGGCAGGGAATGATTCGTTTGGCTAACATAAGCCCCCACGGTTGCCCACTTCGTGTGGCGCCCTGCTCCCCGAGGGGGCCGCTGCGCCTGCGGCCCGGCGAAGCCGGTTCCGCGGCCCTGGCCGGAATACCAAACCGTCATGCGCGTCCACTACAGCCCCTCTGCACAACCTGCCACTCGTTGCAGCGCTCATCCGTTCAGCTCATCCGCTCTGGCCTGCGCCGCGGCAAAGTCCAGATCACCGCTGTAAATGGAGCGGCCGCAGATCACGCCTTCAACGCCTTCTTCTTCGACGTCGCACAGCGCTTCGATATCAGCCATGTTCGACAGGCCGCCGGAGGCGATCACCGGGATCGTCAGCGCCTGCGCGAGCCTGACGGTCGCTTCAATGTTGATACCGCTGAGCATGCCGTCGCGGCCGATGTCGGTATAGATGATGGACTCGACGCCGTAGTCCTGAAATTTCTTGCCCAGGTCAATCACCTCATGGCCGGTGAGCTTGCTCCAGCCGTCCGTGGCGACCTTGCCGTCCTTGGCATCCAGGCCGACGATGATGTGGCCGCCAAAGGCGGTGCAGGCATCCTGGAGGAAACCGGGGTTCTTGACCGCGGCCGTTCCGATGATCACGTAGCGCAGGCCGGCGTCCAGATAACGCTCGATGGTGTCGAGGTCGCGAATGCCGCCGCCGAGTTGCACATCGATCTCGCTGCCGACTTCGGTCAGGATTTTCTTGATGGCCGCCTCGTTTTTGGGCTTGCCGGCAAAGGCGCCATTCAGGTCCACCAGGTGCAGGCGGCGTGCGCCCTTGTCGACCCAGCTGCGCGCCATGGCCGCCGGGTCTTCGCTGAAGATGGTGGATTGATCCATGTCGCCTTGTTTGAGGCGAACGCAGTGACCATCTTTCAGGTCAATCGCGGGAATAAGTAGCATGTTGCAGTAAGAGGAAAACAGGTTACGGGGTTAACAAAGACCTGGAAATTTTGACGAATCGCGCTGCTGCCCGGCAGCCTTCAGGGCTTCCAGTGCAGGAAATTACGGTACAGGGCCAGTCCGTGGTCGGCACTTTTCTCGGGGTGGAACTGGGTGGCAAAAATATTATCGCGTGCAATCGCCGCCGTAAAGCGGCCACCATAGTCCGCTTCTCCGGCGATGTGGCGCGCATCCGACGGACGGGCATAAAAGCTGTGAACGAAGTAAAAATAGGCACCGTCCGGCACACCAGCCCAGATCGGGTGCTGGATCGAGGCCGGGCGCCACACCTGGTTCCAGCCCATTTGCGGCACCTTGTAGCGGCTGCCGTCGGGCTGGATCTGCCCGACCAGGTCGAACTTGACGACTTCGCCGGGGATCAGGCCCAAGCCGGGCGTTGCAACACCGGCGGCCCCCTCATGGCTGCTGTCCAACAGCATCTGCATGCCCACGCACACGCCGAACAGGGGCTTGTGCGCGGCGGCGTGCAATACCGCATCCTTCAGGCCGGATTCAGCCAGGGCACGCATGCAGTCAGGCATGGCCCCCTGGCCCGGCAGTACCACGCGCTCGGCGTCCAGCACGTCCTGCGCACGCGAGGTGACCAATACCTCATAGCCGCTGCCCTGAGACACATGCTGGACGGCTTGCGACACCGAACGCAGGTTGCCCGAGCCGTAGTCGACGACCGCCACTCTTTTCACATTAGACATTCATCGATATTTGCTACGAATTCAGGAGCTGATAACGCCCATTCTACTGAGGCAACAAGCCAAAAACAGGGTAAATGCAATTCCATGGCGCGCCGGCGGCTAGAGCGAGCCCTTGGTCGACGGAATCACGCCCGCCGCACGCGGGTCGATTTCCAGCGCCATGCGCAGCGCCCGGGCGAAAGCCTTGAACACGGTTTCGGCCTGATGGTGGGCGTTGTCGCCGCGCAGGTTGTCAATGTGCAGTGTCACAAATGCATGGTTCGCGAAGCCCTGGAAGAACTCGTAGGCAAGCTGGCTGTCGAAGGTGCCTATCATGCCGCTCTTGAAGGGCACATGCATCTCCAGGCCCGGGCGGCCTGAGAAATCGATCACCACGCGCGACAGCGCCTCGTCCAGCGGCACATAGGCGTGGCCATAGCGGCGCAGGCCTTTTTTGTCCCCTACGGCCTGGGCCACGGCCTGCCCGAAGGTGATGCCGACGTCTTCCACCGTGTGGTGGCCGTCAATGTGCAGGTCGCCCTTGGCCTGGATGTCCAGGTCAATCAGGCCGTGCCGGGCGATCTGGTCCAGCATGTGGTCGAAAAAGCCGATGCCCGTCGACAGGCTGGACTTGCCCGTGCCGTCCAGGTTGAGCTTGACGGTGATCTGGGTCTCGGCAGTGTTGCGCGAGACTTCCGCCTTGCGCGGGGCCGGGGTCTGAGCAGTGGGAGGGGTGGTCATAGGGATTTTTCAAGCGCCGCCAGCATTTGCGTATTCTCGTCCGCGGTGCCGACGGTCAGGCGCAAACAATTGGCCAGCAATGGATGCATTTTAGAAACGTTTTTGACCAGCACATGGCGCGACTTCATGCCTTCAAAGGTTTTGGCTGCATCGGGCACCCGCACCAGGATCATGTTGGCGTCGCTTTTCCAGGCCTTGACGCCCTTCATGGCCGCCAGCGCGTCCAGCAGCATGGTGCGCTGCGCGACCAGGGCCGCGGCCTGCCCGGCGAACACTTCCCGGTGCTCCAGCGCAAACAGCGCGCACTCGTAATTGAGCACGCTGATGTTGTAGGGCGGGCGCACCTTGTCGATTTCGGCAATCAGGGCCTTCGGGCCCATCATGTAGCCGATGCGCACACCGGCCAGGCCAAACTTGCTGAGGGTACGCATCAGCAGCACATGGCCGTGTCTGGTAATGCGGTCGATATAGCTTTTGCTGGAAAACGGCTGGTAGGCCTCGTCCATCACCACCAGACCGGGCGCTGCGGCGATGATTTTCTCAATGACGGCATCGTCCCACAGGTTGGCGGTGGGGTTGTTCGGGTAGGCCAGGTAAATGATGGACGGCCGGTGCTCGGCGATGGCGGCCAGCATGGCAGCTTCGTCGAGCTCAAAGTCAGCCGTCAGCGGCACGCCAATGAATTTGAGGCCCTGCAGCTGCGCGCTCATGCCGTACATCACAAAGCCCGGCAGCGGCGCCAGAATGGAACCGCCTTCCACGTCGCAGGCCATGGCGAGCAGCGAAATCAGCTCATCCGAGCCATTGCCCAGCATGATGTCAAAGCCCTCAGGCATCCGGGCGTAGTCTGCCAGGGCCTGGCGCAGGTCGTTGACGCGGCCGTCGGGGTAGCGGTTCAGCGCCAGCGCACCCAGCCGCTGCCCGAGATGGGCCTGCAGCGCGGCCGGCAGCCGATGCGGGTTTTCCATTGCGTCGAGCTTGACCATGCCAACGGAGTCCTGAATGGCATAGGCATGCATGGACTGAACGTCCTGGCGAATCAGCTGTTTGAACTTCGGGTCCAGCGCGGTCATTTATTCACTTTCATCTCGGGTACGGTGTGCAGGCGAAACTCGGCGGCGCGGGCATGCGCCTGCAGGCCTTCGCCATAGGCCAGTTCAGCGGCAATCCTGCCCAGTGTCTGGGCACCCTGCTCGCTCACTTCGATCAGGCTGGAGCGTTTCTGGAAGTCGTAGACGCCCAGCGGACTGGAAAAGCGCGCCGTTCCGCTGGTAGGCAGTACGTGGTTGGGGCCGGCGCAGTAGTCGCCCAGCGACTCGCTGGTGTAGGCACCCAGGAAGATGGCGCCGGCGTGCTTGAGCAAGGGCTCCCATTCATGCGGCTGGCTGCTGGAGACTTCCAGGTGCTCGGGCGCAATGCGGTTGCTGATGGCGCAGGCCTCTTCCATGCTGCGGGTATGGATCAGCACACCCCGGCCGTTGAGCGATTTGGCAATGATCTCGGCGCGCGGCATGGCGGGCAGCAGGCGGTTGAGGGCTTCGTGCACCTTGTCGATGTAGGCCGCATCCGGACACAGCAAAATGCTTTGCGCCATTTCATCGTGTTCGGCCTGGCTGAACAAATCCATGGCCACCCAGTCGGCGGGGGTGCTGCCGTCGGCCAGCACCAGGATTTCGGAAGGGCCGGCAATCATGTCGATCCCCACCGTGCCGAAGACGCGGCGCTTGGCCGCGGCCACGTAGGCATTGCCGGGGCCGGTGATCTTGTCGACCGCGGGAATGGTGGAAGTACCGTAGGCCAGCGCAGCCACGGCCTGCGCGCCGCCAATGGTGAAGGCGCGCGTCACGCCGGCCACATGGGCGGCCGCCAGCACCAGCGGGTTTTTCTCGCCCTTGGGCGTGGGCACGACCATGATGATTTCGCCGACGCCGGCCACGTGGGCGGGAATGGCGTTCATCAATACCGATGAGGGGTAAGCCGCCTTGCCGCCAGGCACATAGATGCCGACACGGTCCAGCGGTGTGACCTTCTGGCCGAGCAAGGTGCCGTCTTCGTCACGGTAGCTCCAGCCTTCGCCATTGGCCTTCTTCTGAGCCTCGTGGTAGCTGCGCACACGGCGGGCCGCGGCCTGCAAGGCATCGCGCTGGGCTACGGGAATCGCATCAAACGCGGCCTTCAGCTCGGCCTGGCTGAGCTCCAGCGCGCTCATGGCCGCGACATTCAGGCCGTCAAACCGCGCGGTGTACTCAAGCACCGCGGAATCGCCGCGCCGCTGCACGTCCAAAAGGATGTCGGCCACCCGCTGCTCTATGGCCGCATCGGCCTCGGCAGACCAGTGCAGGCGTGCCTTGAATTCAGCGTCAAAAGTGCTGGAAGTGGTCGAAAGACGTGCGGGACTGGCTACTAAACTCATAGCATTCTTTGCGGACTATTGCGTGATGACCGAGGAAAAGGCGTCAATCAGCTTGCGGATGGGCGCCTGCTTCAGTTTGAGGGCGGTCTGGTTGACCACCAGATGCGAGCTGATGTCCATGATGCGCTCGACCTCGATCAGGTGGTTGGCCTTGAGCGTGCTGCCGGTTGAGACCAGGTCGACGATGGCGTCGGCCAGGCCGGTGAGCGGCGCCAGTTCCATGCTGCCGTAGAGCTTGATCAAATCCACGTGCACGCCCTTGGAGGCGAAGAAGTCGCGGGCAATGGCCACGTACTTGGTTGCCACTTTCAGGCGCGAGCCCTGCTTCACCGCGGCGGCATAGTCAAAGCCTTCGCGCACGGCCACGCTGACGCGGCATTTGGCAATTTGCAGGTCCAGCGGCTGGTACAGGCCCTGGCTGCCGGACTCCAGCAGGGTGTCCTTGCCGACCACGCCCAGGTCCGCGCCGCCGTACTGCACATAAGTAGGCACATCCGTGGCGCGCACCAGCACCACGCGCAAATCGGGCTGGTTGGTCCGCAGGATCAGCTTGCGCGATTTTTCAGGATCGTCCAGCACTTCGACACCCGCCGTCCGAAGCAGCGGCAGGATGTCATCGAAAATACGGCCTTTGGAAAGTGCGAGCGTGATCACGGTGATGCTTTCAAAGAATTGGGAGGCTTGGCAAGCCCTGTAGTAGCAAGTTCAAGCCGCAGGGCCGGCTTTGCCGGACTGCAGGCGGGCGGCCCCCTCGGGGGGCAGCGTAGTACGCGAAGCGACAAGCGTGGGGGCTCACGTCTTCACCCGTTCTATGTCCGCACCGATGCCGCGCAATTTGGCCTCCATCTGGTCGTAGCCGCGGTCCAGGTGGTAAATGCGGTCCACCAGGGTTTCGCCTTCGGCCACCAGGCCGGCGATCACCAGGCTGGCGGAAGCCCGCAGGTCGGTGGCCATGACGGTGGCGCCGGAAAGCTTTTCCACACCTTCCATGACGGCAACCTTGCCTTCGATCTGGATCTTCGCGCCCAGGCGCACCATCTCGTTGACGTGCATGAAGCGGTTTTCGAAAATCGTCTCGGTCACCGTGCTGCTGCCCTGCGCAATGGCATTGAGCGCCATGAACTGGGCCTGCATGTCGGTCGGGAACCCGGGGTATTCGGTGGTACGGAAGGACTGGGCCTTCATGCGACCCTGCGCCTGGATACGGATGAATCCCTCGCCGGCCGTGATGGTGGCGCCCGCCTCACGCAGCTTGTCGATGACCGCATCGAGGTGGTCGGCCCGGCCATGCCGGAGCACCACATCGCCGCCCGCAGCGGCCACCGCACACAAAAAGGTGCCGGTTTCAATGCGGTCGGCCACCACCTGGTGGGTACAGCCATGCAGGCGCTCCACGCCCTGGATGCGGATGCGGCGGCTGCCGTGACCCTCGATCTTCGCGCCCATCTTGATCAGCATGTCGGCCAGGTCACCGATTTCAGGCTCCTGCGCCGCGTTTTCAAGAATGGTTTCGCCCTCGGCCAGGCTGGCTGCCATCAAAAAGTTCTCGGTGCCGGTGACGGTCACCATGTCGGTGGTGATGCTGACACCCTTGAGGCGCTTTTGACCCGCAGGAAGTTTGGCAATCATGTAGCCGTGCTCGACCACGATCTCGGCACCCATGGCCTGCAGGCCCTTGATGTGCTGGTCCACCGGCCGGGAGCCAATGGCGCAGCCGCCCGGCAGCGACACCGTGGCTTCGCCAAAGCGCGCCAGCAGCGGACCCAGCGCCAGCACGGAGGCGCGCATGGTCTTCACCAGTTCATAGGGCGCTTCGGGCGAGCTCAAGGCGCCGGCATGGAGGGTGACGGTTCCCGGTACATGCGTGCTGCGTTCGGCTTCCACGCCCATATTGCGGATCAGCTTGAGCATGGTGGCCACGTCCTGCAGGCGCGGCACATTCTCCAGCGTCACAGTGTCTGCCGTGAGGAGCGCCGCGCACAACTCCGGGAGGGCGGCATTTTTGGCGCCCGAAATATCGACGGTGCCGGCGAGCGATCTGCCGCCCTTGATGAGTAGTTTGTCCATGCGTCTTTAGTCTGCTGCTTGGTTTGCGTTGTTGGCTGCCCACTCCGCGGGCGTGTAGGTTTTCATGGACAGGGCATGCACTTCGTCGGTTTGCAGCCGCCCGCCCAGCGTGGCATACACACGCTGGTGGCGCTGGATCAGGCGCTGGCCCTCAAACGCACTGGAGACAATGGTGGCGTACCAGTGCCGGCCGTCGCCGGAAAGCTCGATGTGCTCACAAGGCAGGCCTGCGGCAATGATGGTTTGGAGTTCTTCGCTGGTCATACAAGGTTTCAAAAAAGAGTTCGCAGTGCAGGGCCTCGAGAGCTACACGCAGTGAGCGAACGTGGGGGCTCCTCACCCCAGCAGGGGCCGCGGGACTGGCTTTGCCAGACCACAGGCGCAGCGGCCCCCTCGGGGGGCAGCGCATTACACGAAGTGAAAAGCGTGGGGGTCATATTTCTTCTAGTGCCTGATTTTGTAGCCGGTGCGCAGCATATTGACCGCCACCGCGCTGACGATCAGCAACGCGGCCAGCACGATCCCCAGGCTCAGCCAGGGCGACACATCGCTGACGCCGAAAAATCCGTAGCGAAAACCGTCAATCATGTAGAAAAACGGGTTCAGGTGGCTGACCTTTTGCCAGAACGGCGGCAGTGAATGAATCGAGTAAAACACACCGCTCAGGAAAGTCATGGGCATGATGACGAAATTCTGGAAAGCCGCCATCTGGTCGAATTTTTCAGACCATAGCCCCGCAATCACACCCAAGGCACCCAGCATGGCGGCGCCCAGCACCGAAAACAGCACAATCCACCATGGTGCCACAAAGCCGGGCTGGCCAAAAAGCACGGTGACGGCAAACACACCGGCGCCGACCAGCAGGCCGCGAGCAATCGAGGAGCCTACATAGGCAAAAAACCAGTGCCAGTGCGACAGTGGCGTGAGCAGCACAAACACCAGGCTGCCCATGATCTTGCTCTGGATCAGCGACGACGAGCTGTTGGCAAATGCGTTTTGCAGCACGCTCATCATCACCAGGCCCGGCACCAGAAACGCGGTGTAACTCACCTGGTCGTACACCTTCACCTGGTCCTGCAACACATGCCCAAAAATCAGCATGTAGAGCACGGCGGTCAGGACAGGCGCACCCACAGTCTGAAAGCCGACCTTCCAGAAGCGCAGGACTTCCTTGTAAAAAAGGGTCTGCCAGCCGGTCATACTTTGGCCCCCACGCTTGTCACTTCGTGTACTGCGCTGCCCCCCGAGGGGGCGC
Organism: Polaromonas sp. P4_F4; assembly: GCF_056401355.1. Classification (NCBI taxonomy): domain Bacteria; kingdom Pseudomonadati; phylum Pseudomonadota; class Betaproteobacteria; order Burkholderiales; family Comamonadaceae; genus Polaromonas; species Polaromonas sp. P4_F4. The sequence goes on from NZ_JBFUJO010000005.1 coordinate 70,168, forward strand.
TGCGCCTGCGGCCCGGCAAAGCCGGTTCCGCGGCCCCTGCTGGAATGGTCTTGGCCCCCACGCTCTCCACTGCGTGTAGCTCTCGAGGCCCTGCGGGCCGCAGCTCGCCAGACGCTTCGCCTCTGTCGCCTGTCCAAACCTGCTCAAGCAGGTTTGGAGCCACAGGCTCCAGCGCCTCGGGGGCTGTGCTGGCTTGGGGCGGCCCAGCGCGGCGCACTGTGGCCCCCACGCTTTTCGCTTCGCGCAATGCGCCTCGCATGTTCATACTGCGACTCCCGTCAGGTTCAGTTCGACAGGCTCTTCCACGACTTTTTCCGCCATCACGTCGAGAAATACATCTTCCAGGTCGGCCTTGCGGATTTCCACATCTTTGGCCACCAGCCCGGCCTCGCGAATGGCCGCCAGGTATTGTTCGATCTCATGGGCACTGTTAGCGGGAAACTGCACGATACGGCCGGTGATTCTGGCCTGACGCGCCAGCTGCGGAGGCAACTCGCTGTCAATCTTGAAGCGCAGGACATTCGACGAAGCCGCCTCCAGCAGCTCCGAGGTAGGCGCCAGCGCCACCACCCGTCCCTGCTTGAGCATGGCAATGCGGCTGCACAGCGCCTCGGCCTCTTCGAGGTAGTGCGTGGTCAGCAACACGGTGCTGCCCTGCCTGTTGAGTTTGGCGATGAACTGCCAGAGGGTCTGGCGCAACTCCACATCAACCCCGGCAGTGGGCTCGTCCAGCACAATCACCGGCGGTTTGTGGACCAGCGCCTGCGCCACCAGCACACGGCGCTTCATGCCGCCTGACAGCTGGCGCATGTTGGCATCGGCCTTGTCAGCCAGCCCGAGACTGGCCAGCAACTCGTCAATCCAGGCATCGTTATGCTTGATGCCGAAATAGCCCGACTGGATGCGCAGCGCTTCGCGCACCGTGAAAAAGGGGTCAAACACCAGCTCCTGGGGCACTACGCCGAGTTTGCGCCGCGCATTGGCGTAATCGGTCACGACATCGCAGCCGTGCACCTTGACAGTGCCGCTGCTGGCCCGCGAGAGGCCGGCCAGAATACTGATGAGTGTGGTTTTTCCTGCGCCGTTAGGGCCCAGCAAGCCGAAAAACTCCCCTTGCCGGATGTCAAAGCTTACGTCGTCAAGCGCCCGGACCACAGGGCCGGTCTGATTTCGCGCGGATGAGTAGGTTTTGGAGACTGACTGGAATGAAATAGCTGGCATGAGCCCATCATTTTAAGGGCTGACGCTTTTTTCTCACGCCCGACCGCTGGAAGGCCCCGCGCAGCGCATGAGACGCCAGCAGAAAGCTGGAAAATCCGGCCTCAGGCTGCGGCAGGAATCAGGTCAGCTACCCCATAGAGCCGGGCCAGCTGTCCCAGGCGCGCCGGCGCACCGCGCACCGCGAACGCCTTGCCCACGGCCAGGGCCTCGCGCCGGCACGCCAGCAAAACCGCCAGCGCCGAAGAGTCAAACTCCTGCAACGCGCTGGCGTCGGCCACCACTTCCGCCGTCTGGGACAGAACGGCCTGCTTCAGCCCGCCCGTGAATTCGGCCGCCACGGCATGCGTCAGGACAGAAGGCAGGGTCAACATGGCAGACGATGCGTTCAGGATTTCTTTTCGCTCGCGTTGGACTTGTTGCGCTGCGCCAGCGACGCGATCAGGCCATCCACACCCTTGGCGCTGATTTCCTGGGCGAACTGGGTGCGGTAGGTTTCCACCAGCCACACGCCCAGCACATTGAGGTCATAGATTTTCCAGCCCGCAGCGGTTTTCTCCATCCGGTAGTCCAGTTGAATCGGGTCGCCGCGTCCAAGCACTTCCGTGCGCACAATCACCTCGGTATCAGCCGCCTCTGCCCGCAAGGGCTTGACGCTGAGCGACTGATCCCTGACTTGTGACAATGCGCCGGAGTATGTGCGGATCAGCAAGGTCTTGAACTCTTCCTGCAGACGGCTTTTCTGCTCCGGGGTGGCCTGGCGCCAGTTGCGGCCGACAGCGGAGGCTGTCATGCGCGTGAAGTTCACATTGGGCATGATCTTGCTGTCAACCAGCGAGATCACCTTGCTCATATCGCCGGCCTGCACCGACTTGTCAGCCTTGATGCTGTCCAGCACATCCGTCGAGACGCGCTTGATCAGCGCATCAGGGGCCTCGTCGGCAGCGTGAACGAAAGAGGCAGGCGCAAGCAGCGCCAGGCTGAGGGTGGCGGTCAAGAGTTGGCCAAGGGTTCTACGGTTCATGGTTTTCCTTCGGTAGAGAAACAGTGCCTGACAGCGACCTGCACGGCAACTCATGCATAGCCACTTCTGCCAAACAGTGATTCAGTAGCTATTTTCCGTGTTTGTTCGGGGCTAAAGATGAAGTTGTACAGCAGTCTTGTAAATCTTGTTTACATGGGCTCTTTGGCTCTTTTCTTTGGCTCTTTAATTCGCAGGCGCCGGAGCGGATGCGGTGGATGCCTGATCCGCGGGAGCCTCCGGCAGGTCGTAGCGCTCTTCTTTCTCGGCTGCCGCACCGCGAATCAGGTTGCGACGGCGCTGTAGATAGATGTCGCGGGAAAAACTGTATTTATCAAGCGCAGCCTCGTCCAGCAGGGTGCCCGCGCCCAGCAGGTTGGCCCGCAGGTCCACAGCACGCAAGGCGATCAGGGAGTTGCGAACCGAGACATCGCTCGTCCGGCTCACCAGATCCCCCTGAACATCAACAAGCGAGCCCACGGAATCACGCACGGTGGAGGGCCCCAGCAGAGGCAGCACCACATAGGGACCGGAGGCTACGCCCCAATAACCCAGGGTCTGACCAAAATCCTCGCTGTGTTTGGGAATCCCCAGGTCGCTGGCAACGTCGAAAATGCCGCCCAAGCCCCACAAGGTATTGACCGTGACGCGAAAAAGGCTGTCAGTGGCCTCTTCAGGCTTGGCCTGCAGCACGTTGTTGAACAGCGACCATACATCCGAGATATTGCCAAAAAAACTGTTGACGGCGGTGCGGATGGGTGCGGGTGTAACGTCCCGGTAGGCAGTCGCTACCGGCTTGACGAGGGCGCGGTCGACACCGTCGTTGAAATTGAACATCGCCCGGTTGAACGGCTCCAGCGGATCGGCCGGGTTGGCATTCGGTCCGGTTGCGCAACCCTGCAGCGCCAGCGTCATGGCAGCTACAGCCCACCACAGGGGCCATTTCATCGTGATTCGTGTCGTTGACGTCGTTCGTATCATCATTTTTTTTCTGGAGTCCCTGATGACGGCGCAGCCCCTGATCCAGAACTGCTGTCCGCCGCTTTACTGTATAAAAACTGGCTGATCAGACTTTCAAGCACCACGGCCGACTGGGTCTGTTTGATCACATCCCCCGCGGCGAGGTTTTTCTCATCCCCACCGGCCTCCACGCCGATGTACTGCTCACCCAGCAAACCGCTGGTCAGTATTTTCAGCGAACTGTCCTTCGGAAAGGCATAGCGGCTTTCCATGGCCAGGCGAACGCTGGCCTGGTAGGACTTGTCGTCAAAAGTGATATTTTCAACCCTCCCGACAACAACGCCAGCACTTTTGACCGCAGCCCGTGGTTTCAGGCCGCCGATATTGTCAAACTTGGCCGTGACGCGGTACGAGGTGTCAAAACTCAAGGTCAGCAAGTTGGCAGATTTGAGCGCCAGAAACAGCATGGCTGCGCCACCTATCAGGACAAACAAGCCAACCCACACGTCGTTTTTTGAGCGTTGCATCTTTTTTCTTTCAATGACTCAGGCCGGCCCCTGCAGCAATTGCAGGCCTGTCGGCCTTCCTGTCTTTGCGGAATCGCCGCATGGCGCACGCAAATGGATTAAATTTTCGCATGGCTGGCTTCAGAAGGTGCGCGCCGCGTTTTAAAGGCTGAACATCCAGGCCGTCAACAAAAAGTCCAGTCCGAGCACAGCCAGCGAAGCCACCACCACGGTACGGGTCGTCGCGCGCGACACGCCTTCCGGCGTGGCCTGTGCCTCAAACCCCTGGTGCAGCGCCACAAAAGTAACAGTTACACCAAATACAAGACTTTTGATCACGCCATTGCCGACGTCGCGCCAGACATCGACGCCGGCCTGCATCTGGCTCCAGAACGAACCCGCATCGACACCGATCATCAGCACGCCGACCACCCAGCCGCCGATGATGCCGACGGCACTGAACACCGCAGCAAGCAGCGGCATGGCGATCACACCCCCCCAGAACCGGGGTGCCAGAATGCGGCGCACCGGATCCACCGCCATCATTTCCATCGCGGACAGCTGCTCTCCGGCTTTCATGAGGCCAATTTCAGCGGTCAGGGAGGTGCCGGCACGGCCGGCAAACAGCAGGGCCGTGACCACCGGCCCCAGTTCACGCACCAGGCTAAGCGCCACCAGCAGGCCCAGCGCCTCCGAGGAGCCATAACGCTGCAGCGTGTAGTAGCCCTGCAGGCCCAGCACAAAACCCACAAAAAGGCCTGACACCGTGATGATGGCCAGTGAGTAATTGCCGAGGAAGAATATCTGGTCACGCACCAGGCCGAAACGGGCCAGCGCCGGGCCCGTCAGCGCCAGCAGGCGTGACATCAGGTGCGCGGCGTGGCCAAGCTCGGCAAGCTGGCTGCGCGTGGTAAAGCCCAAACTGGAAAGCAGGTGGACAGGGCTGTAGCGACTCATGAACGGCCCCTGCCCGCTGCAACCTGATTGCCAAAATCAGTGGCGACATCCGGCCCGGGGTAATGGAATTTCACGGGGCCTTCGCTTTGCGCGTTGACAAACTGATGGACCAGCGGGTCGGTGGAGTTCCGTACCTCGTCGGGCGTGCCCTGCGCGGCAATGCCGCCATTGGCCAGAATGATGACTTTGTCGGCGATGTGAAAGGTTTCTTCGAGGTCGTGTGAAACCACGATGCTGGTAATGCCCAGCGTGTCGTTGAGCTGGCGGATCAGCTTCGCAGCCGTTCCCAGCGAAATCGGATCCAGCCCGGCAAAGGGCTCGTCGTACATGATGAGTTCCGGGTCCAGCACGATGGCTCGCGCAAGCGCCACACGTCGCGCCATGCCGCCTGAAATTTCGCTGGGCATCAGATCGCGCGCGCCGCGCAGCCCCACCGCATTGAGCTTCATCAGAACGATGTCCCGAATCAGTGCATCGCTCAGCGCGGTGTGCTCGCGCAAGGGAAACGCCACGTTGTCAAACACGCTCAGATCGGTGAACAGCGCACCAAACTGGAACAGCATGCCCATGCGGCGCCTCGCCTCGTAAAGTTCGGACTGCACCAGTTTGCCAATATTTTTGCCATCGAACAGGACTTCGCCCTGATTGGCTTTTTGCTGCCCGCCAATCAGGCGCAAGACCGTGGTCTTGCCACCGCCCGACGCTCCCATCAGCGCCGTGACCTTGCCCCGCGGCACCGACAGGGTGACCCGGTCGAGAATGACGCGGTCCCCGGCAGAGCCCGGATAGGAGAAGGTCACATCCTTGAATTCGACCAGCGATGAAGCGGAAATGTCGGCCATGGGAAAAGAAAGGGCCAACGAGCGCGTCGGCATTGCTAGGGAATGCCCTAATGATACGGGGTTTGCCCTGTCTTATCCGCGGCGCCCAGGCCGCACGCCTGCCTCAGAAATGAGCGAATGCCGTCGTCCCGCCACAGCAAGCCGCAGCGATGACACGAGAATCGCCCATCAACCCACTGTTTACGGGCTTCAATCGCTCCTCTTTTTATAGCAATTAACCACTCTGCAACCATCGCCCATCTCAGCGCATCAGGTCGCTCGACAATCACCCGCACATCACATGGTGGCCTTCGCGCAACACAAGCGCCAGCCTGCGTTGTGCTCAATACGAGCCGTGGGTGATGGGTGATGGGTGATGGGTGATGGGCGAAAGGCGTCGCAGCGCTTAGTGTGGCAGGTCACTGTACCCCATGAGGAACTCGTCAACGGAGCGCGCGGCCTGACGGCCTTCGCGCACTCCAAGCGCAAGCTTGGGGTTTATTTAACCGCCCCTTGGGGCGATTTGCGAAGGCCGGGCACAGCGCTTAGCGAGGCAAGTCGCTGTAGCCCATCAGAAATTCGTCGGCAGCGCGCGCGGCCTGGCGGCCCTCGCGAATCGCCCACACGACCAGGCTTTGACCGCGCCGGATGTCGCCGGCCGCAAACACCTTGGGCACATTGGTGGCATAACCGCCCGTGAAGTCAGTGCTCGCTTTGGCGTTGCCGCGGTTGTCCTTCTCGACACCAAAAGCCTCCAGGACCGAAGCGACCGGTGAGATAAAACCCATGGCCAGCAACACCAGGTCGGCCTTCAGCGTCTGCTCCGACCCCGGCACTTCGACCATCTTGCCGTCCTTCCATTCGACGCGAACGGTTTTCAGGCCGGTGACCTTACCTTTTTCGCCCATCAACTCCTTCGTGGAGATCGCGAACTCGCGCTCGCAGCCTTCTTCGTGGCTGGAACTGGTGCGCAGCTTGATCGGCCAGTACGGCCAGGTCATCGGCCGGTTTTCCTCTTCGGGGGGCTGGGGCATCAGTTCAAACTGGGTCACGCTGGCCGCACCGTGGCGGTTGCTGGTCCCGACGCAATCGGACCCGGTGTCTCCGCCGCCAATCACGATGACATGCTTGCCATCGGCCTTGATCTGGCCTTTGACCTTGTCACCCGCATTGATCTTGTTTTGCTGCGGCAGGAACTCCATGGCGAAATGCACGCCGTCCAGATCCCGGCCGGGCACAGGCAAATCGCGAGACTGCTCGGCGCCACCCGTCAGGATGATGGCGTCAAAGTCCTTTTGCAACTGCTCGGCCGATATCGTTTCCTTGGCCCAATTCGTGACTTTGGAATCCTTGGGCAGGCTGCCGATCATCACGCCGGCGCGGAAAGTGACACCTTCGGCCTGCATCTGCTCGACGCGGCGGTCAATATGGATTTTCTCCATCTTGAAGTCGGGAATGCCGTAGCGCAGCAAGCCGCCAATACGGTCGTTTTTCTCAAACAGCGTGACATCATGGCCGGCGCGCGCCAACTGCTGTGCCGCGGCCATGCCGGCGGGGCCGGAGCCCACTACCGCCACTTTTTTGCCGGTCTTGTGCTTGGGCAACTCGGGCCTGACCCAGCCTTCGGACCAGGCACGGTCGATGATGGCATGCTCGATTGACTTGATGCCGACCGGATCGTTGTTCACGTTCAGTACGCAGGCTGCCTCGCAGGGCGCGGGGCAGATGCGACCGGTGAACTCCGGAAAGTTGTTGGTGCTGTGCAGCGTGTCGATCGCGTTTTTCCAGTCGGCACGAAACACCATGTCATTGAAATCGGGAATGATGTTGTTGACCGGACAGCCGCTGTTGCAAAAGGGCGTGCCGCAGTCCATGCAGCGTGCCGCCTGCTTGCCGGCCTGCGCATCGTTCAGCCCGATGACAAATTCCTTGTAGTTTTTCAGGCGCTCGGGCACAGGCTTGTAGCCCTCCTCGATGCGCTGGTATTCCATGAAGCCGGTGATTTTTCCCATGATCAGTCCTGTCGGTTCCGTTATCGTGATGAGTACAAGTTTGCTGCGGCCAGGCCTTACTTGGCCGCCACGGCTTCCTGGTTGGTAGCCACTTGCGAGCGGGTGGTTTCAGTCGCAGCTTCGAGCCTGCGCTCCTTGCGCTCGATCAACGCCCGTTTGTACTCATTCGGGAACACTTTCACAAACTTCAGACGCGCCTCGCTCCAGTTGTCGAGCAATTCCCTTGCGCGTTTGCTGCCCGTCCAGCGGTTGTGGTCCTGCAGCAGGCGCTTGAGCAATTCCTCGTCACTCTCACCGGCATGCCAGTCCGATTCATGGGCGTGCTGCTCGACGGTGCTCACCACCCGGTCCATGGACACCATGGAGGTATTGCAGCGCGTTGCAAACAAGCCGTCTTCGTCGTAGACATAGGCCACGCCGCCGCTCATGCCGGCGGCGAAGTTGCGGCCGGTCTTGCCCAGTACCGCCACCGTGCCGCCGGTCATGTATTCGCAGCCATGGTCGCCCGTGCCTTCCACCACCGCCGTGGCACCCGACAGTCGCACCGCAAAACGCTCACCGGCCACACCGCTGAAAAACGCTTCGCCGGTGGTGGCGCCATACAGCACCGTGTTGCCGACGATGGTGTTTTTATGCGACTCACCCCGGAAGTCAATACTGGGTCGCACCACGATGCGGCCGCCGGAAAGACCCTTGCCGGTGTAGTCGTTGGCATCGCCAATCAGGTACATGGTGATGCCCTTGGCGAGGAAAGCGCCAAACGACTGGCCACCGGTACCCTCAAGCTGGATACGCAGGGTGTCATCAGGCAGGCCTTCAGGATGGCGGCGCGTCAGCTCGCCCGACAGCATGGCGCCGACGGTGCGGTTGACGTTGCGCGCCACCTCAATAAACTGCACTTTCTCGCCTTTCTCCAGAGCGGCTTTTGACTTCTCGATCAGGCGGACGTCCAGTGCCTTGTTCAGCGCGTGATCCTGCTCCATCACATGCAGGCGCGGCACATCGGCCGGCACATTGGGCTGGTAGAACAGGCGGCCGAAGTCCAGGCCGCGGGCCTTCCAGTGCTCAATGCCTTTTTGCGTATCGAGCAGGTCGGCACGGCCAATCAGGTCATCGAACTTGCGCACGCCCAGCTGGGCCATCAACTGACGCGCCTCTTCAGCCACAAAGAAGAAATAGTTGACCACATGCTCAGGCTTGCCGCTGAATTTCTGGCGCAGCACCGGGTCTTGCGTGGCCACACCCACCGGGCAGGTGTTCAGGTGGCACTTGCGCATCATGATGCAGCCCTCGACCACCAGCGGCGCCGTGGCAAAGCCGAATTCGTCGGCGCCCAGTAGAGCGCCAATGACCACGTCACGGCCGGTTTTCATCTGCCCGTCAGCCTGCACGCGAATGCGGCCACGCAGGCGGTTGAGCACCAGCGTCTGCTGGGTCTCGGCCAGGCCGATTTCCCAGGGAGAACCGGCGTGCTTGATGGACGACCAGGGCGAAGCGCCCGTACCGCCGTCATGGCCGGCAATCACCACATGGTCGGACTTGGCCTTGGCCACGCCCGCGGCAATCGTGCCCACACCGACTTCGCTGACCAGCTTGACGCTAATGCTGGCGCGCGGATTGACGTTCTTCAGATCGTGGATCAGTTGCGCCAGATCTTCGATGGAATAAATGTCATGGTGCGGCGGTGGCGAAATCAGGCCGACACCGGGCACGGAGTAACGCAGGTGGCCGATGTAGTCACTCACCTTGCCGCCGGGCAATTGGCCGCCTTCGCCGGGCTTGGCGCCCTGCGCCATCTTGATCTGGATCTGGTCGGCTGACACAAGGTATTCAGCCGTGACACCAAATCGGCCGGAGGCGACCTGCTTGATGCGCGAACGCAGGGAGTCGCCGTCCTGCAACGGAAGATCCACCTCGACCTGCTTGGGGCCGATGACGCTTTTGAGCGTTTCACCCTTTTTGATCGGAATGCCCTTGAGCTCCTGGCGATAGCGGTTCGGATCCTCGCCGCCTTCGCCGGTGTTGCTCTTGCCGCCGATGCGGTTCATCGCGACGGCCAGCGTGGCATGGGCTTCGGTGCTGATCGAGCCGAGCGACATCGCGCCGGTCGCAAAACGCTTGACGATTTCCTTGGCCGGCTCGACCTCGTCGATCGGGATGGCTTTCGACGGATCGATCCTGAACTCGAACAGTCCGCGCAAGGTCATGTGGCGACGGTTCTGGTCGTTGATCAGCTGGGCATATTCCTTGTAGGTGTTCCAGTTGTTGGAACGTGTGGAATGCTGCAGCTTGGCGATCGCGTCTGGCGTCCACATATGGTCCTCGCCGCGCACGCGCCAGGCGTACTCGCCGCCGGCGTCCAGCATGTTGGCGAGCACCGGGTCATCGCTGAACGCCGCCTTGTGCATGCGCAGGGCTTCTTCGGCGATCTCGAACACGCCCATGCCTTCCACCTGGCTGGCGGTGCCGCTGAAGAATTTGGCCACGGTGTCGCGGTTCAGGCCGATCGCCTCAAACAGCTGGGCACCGCAGTAGCTCATGTAGGTCGACACGCCCATCTTGGACATGATCTTGGACAGTCCCTTGCCAATCGCCTTGGTGTAGTTGTAGACCGCCTTGTCGGTGCTCAGGTCGCCGGGCAGGCCCCTTGACAGCTCGGCCAGGGTTTCCATGGCGAGGTAGGGGTGAACGGCCTCGGCGCCATAGCCCGCCAGCACCGCGAAGTGATGCACCTCGCGCGCCGAGCCGGTTTCCACCACCAGTCCGGCCGTGGTGCGCAGGCCCTCTTTCACCAAGTGCTGGTGAATCGCGGACAGCGCCAGCAAAGCCGGAATCGCCACCTGCGTGGCGCTCACGGCGCGGTCGCTCACGATCAGGATGTTCTTGCCGTCCTTGATCGCATCCACCGCTTCGGCGCACAGTGACGCCAGCTTGGCCTCCACGCCCTCGTGGCCCCAGGCCAGCGGGTAGGTGATGTCCAGCGTATAGCTCTTGAACTTTCCCTGGGTGTGCGCCTCGATGTCGCGCAGCTTTTGCATGTCGGCCACGTTGAGCACGGGCTGGCTGACTTCCAGCCGCATTGGCGGGTTGACCTGGTTGATGTCCAGCAGGTTGGGCTTGGGGCCGATGAAGGACACCAGCGACATCACGATGGCTTCGCGGATCGGGTCGATCGGCGGGTTGGTGACCTGCGCGAACAGTTGCTTGAAGTAGTTGTAGAGCGGCTTGTTCTTGTTGGACAGCACGGCCAGCGGGCTGTCGTTGCCCATGGAGCCGGTGGCTTCTTCGCCGTTGGTGGCCATAGGCGACATCAGGAACTTGATGTCTTCCTGGGTGTAGCCAAAAGCCTGCTGGCGATCGAGCAGGCTGAGATCGGTCGCTGGCGTTGTTGCAGCCACTGCGGCTGCCGTCTTGCCCGCCACATCGTCGAGCTTGATGCGCAGGTTTTCAATCCACTGCTTGTAGGGCTTGCTGTGTGCCAGCGTCGCCTTGATTTCCTCATCGTCCACCATGCGGCCCTGCTCGAGGTCGATCAGGAACATCTTGCCGGGCTGCAGACGCCACTTGCGCACGATCTTGTGCTCGGGAATCGGCAACACGCCGGATTCCGAGGCCATGATGACCAGATCGTCGTCAGTGACGCAATAGCGTGAAGGACGCAGGCCATTGCGGTCCAGCGTGGCGCCAATCTGGCGGCCATCGGTGAACACGATGGAGGCCGGGCCATCCCACGGTTCCAGCATCGCGGCATGGTATTCATAGAAGGCCTTGCGGCGCTCGTCCATGGTGGTGTGCTGCTCCCACGGCTCGGGGATCATCATCATCACGGCCTGGCTGATCGGGTAGCCCGCCATGGTCAGCAACTCCAGGCAGTTGTCAAAGGTCGCCGTGTCCGACTGACCCGCGAAGCTGATGGGGTAGAGCTTTTGCAAATCGGCCCCCAGCACGGGAGAGGACATCACGCCCTCGCGCGCCTTCATCCAGTTGTAGTTGCCCTTGACGGTGTTGATCTCACCGTTGTGCGCCACATACCGGTACGGGTGAGCCAGCGGCCACTCGGGGAACGTGTTGGTCGAAAACCGCTGGTGCACCAGGCCGAGCGCCGAGACGCAGCGGGTGTCAGTCAGGTCACGGTAGTAGGTACCCACCTGATCGGCCAGCAGCAGGCCTTTGTAAACCACCGTGCGGCTGGACATGCTGGGAACGTAATATTCCTTGCTGTGCGTCAGGCGCAGGTTCTGGATGGCCGCGCTGGCCGTTTTGCGGATCACATACAGCTTGCGCTCGAGGGCGTCCTGCACGATGACGTCGTTGCCGCGGCCGATGAAGATCTGGCGCAGGATAGGCTCTTTTTCGCGCACCGTCGGCGACATGGGCATGTCGCGATTGACCGGCACATCGCGCCAGCCCAGCAGCACCTGGCCTTCCGCCTTGACGGCGCGTTCCAGCGCCTGCTCGCAAGCCAGACGTGAGGCATGCTCTTTCGGCAAGAACACCATGCCCACGCCGTACTCACCCGGCGGCGGCAGCGCGACACCCTGCTTTGCCATTTCCTCACGGTACAGCGCATCCGGCAGCTGGATCAGGATGCCGGCGCCATCGCCCATCAGTTTGTCGGCACCCACCGCGCCCCGGTGATCGAGGTTTTCAAGGATTTTCAGACCCTGCTGAACGATGGCGTGGGATTTGTGCCCCTTGATGTGCGCGACAAACCCAACCCCGCAAGCGTCATGCTCATGGGCTCCGGAGTACAAACCGTGTTCTTCAAAATGTTTGATTTCAGCAGCCGTGGTCATGGCGATTCCTCATCGGTTTGGGAGAAAAGCGGCACAACAGGCACGCGCCCTCTTCTCCGCAATGTTCATAATTTTTTGCAGGGACTGAGAGCATAGTGCACTGCAACAACAATGCCAAGCACTTTAATTAGGGTCAGACTCTAATTAATGCCATATAAAAACAATCAAATAATAATTGGGGACACATATCAATCACCCGGAAATACCCGACAGGCGCCACCTGGGGCACTCAAGAGGATGCTGATTTGCGAGCCGGACGGCCGGCCCGGTTTTTTTGGACGCGACGCGCGGTCCGCTTTTGCAATTCAGCCACAAAGCCCTCCCCCCCCAGCGCCCAGCCGCCGAGGACTGACCGGGTCAGTGCATCCTGCTGCGCCGGCGAGATTCCCGCACGCACCAATTCGGCGTAAGCCACTTCCCGCTCAAACGGCGTGTTGCCCAGCGCCCAGAACAGCGGATGGGGCGTCACGAGCCTGTCGGCCCGCAAACCGGCGTAATGGCCATGGCTGGACCAGGGGTAGTCTTTGGGATCCCCTGCCAGCCCGTTTCGGACCGGATTGAGGTCGATATAGGCCATGCAGGGCAGCAGATAGCGCTCCGCTTCTATCAAGGTCGAGCGGTAACGCCCTTCCCACAAGGTCCCGGAGCGTGCCTGGCTGTCATTGAAGTAACGCACATAGCGCCGGCCGACAGCCTGCATCATCTGGGGCAGGCCCTCGGCGCTTGCCGGTGTAGCAAGCAAATGAAAATGATTGCCCATCAATACATAGGCGTGCAATGCCACCCCGAATTTGCGGGCGTTTTCTTCCAGCAGGGCCAGCAGCATCTGGTAATCGGCTACCGATGAAAAAATGTCCTGCTGGTTATTGCCGCGCTGAAGGATGTGATGGGGGCAGCCTGCAAGCGTGAGGCGGGGAAGACGGGCCATGGATGGGGTGACTGGAGGTGCCTGGAGTGATGCGTCATGATAATTGGAATCCGACCCCAATATTGACCGCGATAACCAGGCCCCCCTCATTTCGATCTCCAGCGGCCGATGGCCCGGTCGGGAATTTATCGAACGACCTTTCCGTCGGGTGTGATCGTGACCAGGTCGATCGCCCGCACGGATTCATATTTTTTGGCGCGAAGATTGACGCGAAAGCCGCCCACGTCGTAGTCCGTCATGGATTCGAAGGCTTTTTGCAGGCCAGCACGGTCCGGCTTGCCACCGCCCGAGACACTGCGGCGCACACCTTCGGAAAATGTACGGGCGGCGATGTACCCCTCCACGCTTTCGTAGCTGGGTGTCTGGTCGGTCTGGTTCAGCACATCCAAGTATTCCTTGATGATGGGTGTGGCGGTGCTGCGCGGCGAGGGTACAACCTGGGAAATGACGATGCCGCCAATCTCTTTGCCCAACGCACTGAACAAGGGGTCTATGCCGACCACCGAAAAGTTCAGGAACTGGCCACCAAAGCCGGCCCGCCGCATTTTGCGGATGAAGGCGGCCGATGAATTGAAGAGGCTGACCTGAATGATGGCCTGGGGCTCTGCCTTGAGCAGCTGGGCCACTGCCGCATCGACCTTGTCGCTGTTGACCGGCGACAGGGCACTGGCCACGATGGGTGGACGTTTGAGGTCGAGCAGCGCCTGGTTGATGGCGGCCAGCCCGGCGCGTCCCATCGCATCGTCTTCGGCAAACACGGCAATGCGGTCCTGGTTAAGGGTGGCGCAGTGGCGCGTCACCTTGTAAGCCTCATCCGCCAGCGCCGGACGAACATGAAACACATGGGCGAGGGCCGGATCGTGCAGCGCATCCGAGGCGGCAAAAGGTGCAAAAAACAGGGCACCCGTCGGTTTGGCGACAGCAAAGGCGGAATCGCAACTCGCGGTGCCGACAAAGCCGAACAGCGCATCGACGCCCTGATCCAGCAACTGCCGGGCATTGCCGGCCGCCCGGACGGGATCGTAGCCATCATCCAGCGCCTTGACGTCGATCCGATAGCCGCCCGCACCATTTTTTGCATTGATGGCGTCAAAGTAAAGTTTGGCGCCGTTGAGGTAAGCCAGCCCGATCTGGTCGGCTGCGCCCGTCAGCGGCACGGACTGCCCCACGACCACCTTTCGCGCAGCCTTGACAGTTTGCGCCCGGAGCGCGGGACTTGCCACCAGGGCACCTGTGAAAACACCACCCAGAATTAATTGCCGCCGATTGGGAATCATGAAAACACCTTTCCAGATACAAGACAACCAAGCAGCTTTAATGCCTGCGCTGCTACGGGTGCCCAGCACAAATTTTGGGCAGGCCATGCAGGGTAATCCGTGAATCCATCCAAAGCCAGCCCGGAAAATGCTGACATGTCATAAGGCTATGCATTTCCCTCTGCATGCGCGGGTTTCTACCAATCGTGGGGGTCTACTTCATTTCTGCAGCTGTTACGTCCGCGCTGACAACTGGCGATGGATCTGCCACGCTGGCAGGCCGGTGGCATCAGACGCGCGCTGTCAAAGCGAAAAGGCGGCGCGACCCTTGAGGCGCTCATGCTCCCTGGCGGCGAAACGGTCCGTCATGCCGGCGATGTAGTCAGCCACCACACGCTCGGGTTTTGCCCCAGCGGAATAGGGCATGTCGATCCCGGCTGCACGGTCTATATGTGCCTGTGGCATCTGCGCGGGGTCGGCCATATAGGCCTCGAACAAATCGCGAACCACTTGCTTGGCCGCCTGCGTGGTTTGCACCACTTGCGGGTGCCGGTATAAATTTTGTAGCAAAAATCGCTTGAGGGACGCGGACTGTGCCGCCATCTCTTCGGTAAAACACACCAGCGGGGGATGCTGGCGTACGGCCTGGACGTCGGCCGGCGCGGCTGCCTGCAAAGCCATCCGTGTCGCATCGATGACGTTGTAGACCTGCGCACTCAGCATGCGGCGTATGGTTTCAAACAGCAGCCGCCGGCCCTGCAGGCCCGGATGTGCCAGGCCCGTTTCGTGGCGGTACTGGCTGAACAGCGCCACATCCTCCAACTGTTCCAGGCTGAGCAAGCCCGAACGGACACCATCATCAATATCGTGGGCGTTGTAGGCAATTTCATCCGCAAGATTGGCCAGTTGCGCCTCCAGACTGGGTTGCAGCCATCGAGGGCTCGTTGATGCCGATGCGACAAAACGCCGGGCTACGCCACCGGGTTCACGCGCCTCGATATGGCGAGCATTGCGCTTTGAGCAGTGCTTCAAAATTCCTTCGCGTGTCTCAAACGTCAGATTCAGGCCGTTGTAGTTGGGATAACGCTCCTCCAGCGTGTCCACGACCCGCAGGCTCTGCAGGTTGTGCTCGAAGCCCGCGCTCCGCGGATTGTGGTTTTTCAGGCATTGGTTCAGTGCATCCTGGCCGGCATGTCCGAATGGCGTGTGACCCAGGTCGTGCGCAAGGGCAATGGCCTCAACCAGATCTTCGTTGAGCTGCAGGGTACGGGCAATTGACCGCCCCAGCTGTGCGACCTCCAGCGAATGGGTCAGGCGTGTGCGAAAGAGATCACCCTCGTGGTTCAGAAATACCTGGGTTTTATAGACCAGGCGGCGAAACGCCGTGGAATGCACAATCCGGTCGCGGTCGCGCTGGAACTCAGAGCGTGTCGGCGCCGCAGGCTCGGGGTAGCGGCGGCCGCGCGACAGCGCCGGATCACAAGCATAGGCCGCAGCACTCATGACTCACTCATCCAGACAGCTTCCAGCCTTCATGAAATCGGCCACATTTACCGGCCCCATCGCCCATCACGCACAACAGGCATCGATGACTTCGCGCACGAGCGCATCGGGTGCGCCACGCACCGCCGCCTTGCCAGGCCCATCAATCACCACGAAGCGGATTTCACCGGCCTCGGATTTTTTATCGACGCGCATCAGCTCGAGATAACGGCCGGCATTGTCAGTGGCGGACAGCACAGGTCCCTTGACGGGCAGGCCAGCACGCAGGACGAGCCCTGTCAGGCGCTCCACAAAAGCCATATCGACCAGGCCCAGGCGCTGCGACAAATGCGCAGCCATCACCATGCCGCAACCCACCCCCTCGCCGTGCAGCCACTCGCCATAGCCCAGCCCCGACTCAATCGCGTGGCCAAAAGTGTGGCCGAAATTCAAGATCGCCCGCAAGCCCGACTCGCGCTCGTCCTGCCCCACCACCCAGGCCTTGATCTCGCAGCTGCGCTGAATGGCATGCGCCAGTGCGGCTGGGTCTTTGCCCAGCAAGGCATCGAGGTGCCCCTCAATCCAGTCGAGAAACGCCATGTCGGCGATCGGCCCGTATTTGATGATCTCGGCCAGGCCCGCGCTCAGTTCACGCGAAGGCAGTGTGACGAGTACATCCAGGTCGCAAACGACCAGGAGAGGCTGGTAAAACGCGCCGATCATGTTTTTTCCCAGCGGGTGGTTGATGGCCGTTTTGCCGCCCACCGATGAATCCACCTGCGCCAGCAAGGTCGTGGGAACCTGCACAAATGGCACGCCGCGCATGTAGCTTGCGGCGGCAAATCCGGTCATGTCGCCGACCACCCCCCCACCCAGCGCGAACAGCACGGTTTTTCGGTCACAACCGTTTTCCAGCAGCGCATCAAAAATCAGCTGCAGGGTCGGCCAGTCTTTGTGGGCCTCGCCATCGGGCAAAGTCACCTGCAAGACCTTCTCATAACGCGCCCGGAGGGCCTGCGTGAGCCGGGCCGCATACAAGGGAGCCACGGTGGTATTGGAAACAATGAGCGCCGTGCTCGCTTTGGGCAGCTGCTCGTAGGTCGAAGCGTCGCCCAGCAGGTTCACGCCAATGGCAATCGGATAGCTGCGTTCGGCCAGATGGATACGAACCTGCGCCGCAGCGGGGGAGGAGTTTGCTTGCATAACCGCAAGTGTAGAGGCACTCCACCGCCCAGCGGGTGCCGCCGGTCTTTGCGCCGCCACCGCAACAGCGCGGCCGGCGCGTGACATCAGACTAAGGCGCAGGAACCACGCCCGCCAGTTCCAGCTGTATGAGAATCATGTTGACCAGGGTCGACACCGAAGGACGGCCGGTTTCAATCACGAACCGGGCGGTTTCCCGATACAGCGGGTCGCGCGCGATGTAAAGGTCGCGCAATCGCGCCAGTGGATCGGCGACCTGAAGCAGCGGCCGGTTCTGGTCATGCCGCAAGCGCCGAAACACCTCTTCCGGCGCCGAATGCAAATACACGACCTGCGCCCGCACCCGCAAGTGCTCGCGGTTCACGGGACGGAGCACGGCGCCGCCGCCGGTGGAGAGCACACAGGGCGCTCCCTGGGTCAACTCATCGATGACCAGCTGTTCAAGATCGCGGAACGAAACCTCGCCTTCGCGCTCAAAAAACTCGCGAATGGAGCAACCGATACGCTGCTCTATGACCTGGTCTGAATCAACAAACGGCAGACCCAGCCTGCGGGCAAGCTGCCTGCCCACGGTGGACTTCCCGGATCCCGGCAGGCCTACACAGGCGATTTTCAACAGGTTTGCATTCACTTGAATAGGCAGTATGCCAGCGCTGAAGGCATCGGAAAGAAACGCCTCAAAAATTGGGACGCTCAACAAAGAAGCGAAGCTGACGTCCTCCCAGGCAATGTCAGCTTTCGCCCTCAAGCGACTTCCTCTCTATTATCGGCGTGTCCGATACAGACTTTACGTTCAGCGCAATGCGGCCCCGTTCGTCAGCATTTTGGGCGTAATGAACACCAGCAGTTCAGACTTGGTGGCTGAACGGGTTTTGGTTTTGAACAAGTTGCCAATAGCAGGCAAGTCGCCCAGCAGGGGAACCTTGGTCTCATCTTCCCTGTCGTTCTGCTCAAAGATGCCGCCGATCACCACCGTGCCACCGTTTTCAACCAATACCTGCGTCTGGATGTGCTTGGTGTCGATGGCAAAACCATTGGAAGTGGCCCGACCAACGCTGTCCTTGTTGACATCAACATTCAGGATGATGTTGCCCTCGGGTGTGATCTGGGGGGTAACTTCCAGCTTCAGATTGGCTTTGCGGAAGGCGATCGAGGTGGCGCCGCTGGAGGTTGCCTGCTGATAGGGCAGTTCGGTGCCCTGCTCGATCAGTGCCTTCACCTGGTCCGCCGTCACGATTCGGGGGCTGGACACGATTTTCCCTTTTCCGTCAGCTTCCGCCGCCGAAATCTCGAGATTCAGCAACCTTGTCACCGAAGAATTGAACAGGGAGATGGCGAAGGTGGATGCGGGATAACCATTCTGTCCAACGCCAGGTAAATTTACAAAGTCGCCCGCATTGGTTCCAAAGTTCCCCCCGGCGACCGGTGCGGTACCAGCTGGAATGTTCGGCGCAATGTAAGTGCTGCCAAACATGGCATTGCGATTTCCGTTCAAGGTAAATGGCCGACCGCCAAGCCTGACGCCCAACGATTTCCCAAAGCTGTCAGAGGCCTCAACGATGCGCGCCTCGATCAGCACCTGCCGCACGGGAATATCAAGTTTGGCAATCAAAGCCTGAACCTGTTCGAGTTTGGCCGGTATGTCGGTCACAAACAATTGGTTGGTACGCGATTCCGAGATCACGCTGCCCCGCGTGGACAATATCTTGGTGGCACCTGCACCACTGCTGCCCAACAATCCCGCAGCGATATCAGCCGCCTTTGCATAGTTAAGTTTGAAGTCCTGGGTACGGAGCGCTTCCAGGCTCTGGATCGCATTTCTTGACTCGTGGTCCTGCTTGTCCTTCGCGGCAAGCTCGTCCTTGGGGGCGATCAGCAAGACATTGCCCGTTTTACGCATGCCTAATCCCTTGGCCTGCAAAATAATGTCCAGCGCCTGGTCCCAAGGAACGTCTTTCAGGCGCAGGGTCACGGAACCTGACACGGTATCTGAGGTGACGATATTGAAGTTGGTGAAGTCCGCAATAACTTGCAGCAGCGAGCGGATTTCAATGTTCTGGAAATTCAGGGACAGCTTCTCACCGGTGTATCCGGGGCCTTGGCTGAGCTTGTTGGGGTCAACTTTCTGCGGGCGCACTTCCAGCACAAACTGATTGTCGCTCTGATAGGCGCTGTGCTCCCACGAGCCTTTGGGCTCCACGACCATTCGCACCTTGTCACCGGTCTGGAAAGTGGTGACGGTCTGAATCGGCGTGCCGAAATCGGCCACATCGAGACGACGGCGCAAGCCCTCAGGCAGAGCCGTTTTCAGGAACTCAACCACGAGGGTCTGACCCTGCTGGCGAATATCAACACCGACCTGGTTGTTGGCAAGATCCACGACCACCCGACCCGCGCTGTCAGTGCCGCGGCGAAAATCGATATCCTTCAACGGAAGGACGTCGCGGTTGCGGCTCTCGGCAAACACCGGCGTCGCCGCCGCAGAAGGCGCGGCCAAGGCAGCCGGCTCCAGGGTAATCAGCAGGGACTTGCCTTGTATCTCGGCCTTGTACGCCGTAGGAGCCTTCAGATTGAGCACAACCCGGGTTCGCTCCCCCGCCTGCACCACGTTCGCGGAGCGCAGATTTCCGAGGTTGAGGTCAACCGCAGAGCGTCCCATGGCATTGCTCACGCCCGGAAAGTCAAGCGCAATGCGTGCAGGCGCCTGGATGCTGAAGCCGGTAGGTACGGCTGCAAGCGGTTCGGCCAGATCAATACGGATCACCTCCGCGCCGCCCTGGACGGAGCCAGAGAGGGACTGGATGGTATTTTGCGCCTGCGCCGTCGTAGTAGTCAGCGATGCCGCAAACAGCACCACACTCAGAGAAGCGCCGCGCAACACGCATCCAAGCAAACGTTGCAGGCCGCCTCGCATCGCCTCTGCCTTTAATGCCGATGTCTGCTTGTTATTCATTTTGATCCCTCTAATAACTGTAAAGTCGCTGGCCGCTCTATCCATTCACCTGCAGCGTCTTGCACGATTTCCCGCAGGGCAACACTGGTTTCAGTCACCTTGGTAATACGGCCATAGTTCTGACCCAGATAGTTACCCACTCGAACCTGGTAAATCAGGTTATCGACCCGCACCAGTGCCACGGGCTGGCCGACTTTGATCAGGCTTCCGACCATGACCACGGCGTCCAGAGGAGACGCTTCCAGAGGCTCCTTGCGCCGGCTCAGCTCAGGGGCTACCAGGGCCGCGTTGGCCGTCCCCCGATTGGATTCGCGCTTCAAGGCCTGTGTCAGTTTCTGGTTGCTGAAAGGCTCTATCGAGCCGTCCTGGTTATAGGCTTGCGGCGTGAACTTGGTTGGCTCAGGTAAGGGCTCGACCTTGGGCTTGGTTGCGTTTCGCTGATCCACCATCCACTGTTTCAGCTCCTCCTGTTCGGACGAACTGCAACCGGCCATTCCGAATAAAAACAGCGTCAGGCTGGCGATCAATGCAGAGCGACTGATTCTCATTTCTTGGCCCCCTTGGCAGGAGCGCTCTTGCGCTGCAAGGCCACCTCTTCACCGTCGAGGTAACGAAAAGTCTTGGCCGTGGTATCCATTGTCAGATTGCCATCCTTGGCCGGCAGGATGCTCAGATTGTTCAGGGTGACAATACGGGACAGATTGGCAATATCCGCCGCAAACGCCCCAAGATCGTGATAACGCCCCGTCACGCGCACCGCAATCGGTAATTCCGCGTAGTACTCCTTGACGCTCACCTGACCCGGGCGAAACAACTCAAACTGCAGGCTGCGGCCCAGACCGGCCTGATTGATATCGGACAGCAGGGCATCCATCTCGGCTTTGCTCGGCAGCTGCTTTTCAAGCTGCGTCACATATTGCTGAACCTGCTCACGCTGCTTCTTCAGGGCATCCAGATTGACGGCCTGCACAAGTTTCTTCTTGTAGTCATCCCTGAGCTGAACTTCTTTTGCTTTTTCTGCAGTCAATTCTTCGTCAGAGGCGTTCAGCCCCAAAAACCAGATGGCGACCACCACCAACACAGTCACGGCAAGGCATAGGAGATAGCGCGGTAAAGCCGGCCACGAGGGTGGATCATTCGGATCAAGCCCGCTGAACTGGGCTTTCAGGCTGCGTTGGAAACTGCCTAAATCGACAGAAGATTTTGGTTTTTTTGCCATGATCAGTTTCGTTCAACCCTGGTCTTCATATCTTGGCCGCTGCCGACGCCGAGGCGACGGCAGCTGGCTTGGCTGCGGCAGAAGACGCCGCAGGAAGCGCACGCCCAGCCACTGAACTTGAGGCTGCAGAATTTGCAGCTTTCGGATCACTGGCCCGCTTGAGCCCTACGCGCATGGAGAAGTTGGCTACCCGCCGCTGGTCACGCTGGCTCAGCGCGACCGAGCCGGCGACGATTTCCACGAGTTCCGGTCTCGTCAACCAGGGGCTGTTGTTGGAAAAATTGCGCAACAGTTCGGAAACCCGCTCGTTGGACTGCGCAGTACCGGTGATGAGGACGGTCTGGTTGTCCTGCTTCATGCTGTTGATATAGACGCCATCAGGCAATTGCTTGACCAATTCGCTGAGCAGGTAGACCGGCAGGTTGCGGTTTCCCTGCAAATCTTCCACTGCGCTCTGGCGAGCCCTCAGCGCGGCGATCTCCGCCTGCAAGGTCGCGATCTCCTTGATTTGGCCCTCAAGGCGGGTGATTTCGGTTTTCAGGAAGTTGTTTTTCGCCTGCTGGCTTTCAATTTGAGCCAGATACCAGGTGTACACAGCACCGGAAATCAGCACGCCAACCAGTGCGGCGACACCCAAGGTCGAAAAAAATACCTCGCGCCTGCGCTTGCGCGCCGCTTCCCGGTGCGGGAGCAGATTGATCAGAATCACTGCACGAACCTCCGCAAGGCCAGACCGCAAGACGTCAAATAAGATGACGCTTCACGCCGCATTTTCTTTTCCCGGACATCGCTGCCCAGCTCCATGCCTTCAAAGGGATTGGCCAGCAGGCAGGCAAAGGAAGTCTGCTGCGTGACGGCATCATTGAGCCCAGGCAATGCGGATGAGCCGCCCGCCAGCATCACGTAATCGACTTTGTTATGGGGCGTGCTGGTGAAGAAGAACTGGAGCGCCCGGCCGATTTCCTGTGCCATGCTCTCGACAAAAGGTTTCAGGACACCCGATTCGTAATCTTCTGGCAGGTCGCCACTGCGTTTTTTGCTCTCCGCTTCTTCGGACGAAAAACCGTATTGGCGAACAATCAACTGGGTGAGTTGCGCGCCACCAAAGGCCTGATCGCGCTCATACAACACATCATCGTTCTTGATGACCTGCATGCTGGTGGTCAAGGCGCCCACTTCAAACAGGGCAACCAGCGTATCCACTCCCTTGTTGGGCAGGCTCTCGATCAGCCGTGCCGTTGCCAGCCGGGACGCGTATGACTCCACATCGATCACAATGGGTTTCAGCCCGGCGGCTTCGGCCAGACCCTGCCGGTCCTGCACCTTCTCCTTGCGGGAAGCGGCAATCAGCACCTCGACATCGCCGCTCGATGTGGCGCTGGGCCCCACCACGCAGAAATCCAGACTGACCTCGTCGAGCGAAAAGGGTATGTACTGGTTGGCTTCGGTTTCGACCTGAAGCTCAAGTTCGGCATCGCTCAGGCCACCTGGCAGGACGATTTTCTTGGTGATCACCGCTGAGGCAGGTAGCGCCATGGCCACATTTTTGGTTCGCGTTCCGCTCTTTTTAACCAGCCGGCGCACCGCTTCGGCCACCTCGTCGAATTTCTCGACATTGCCATCGGTGATCCAGCCCCGTTCCAGCGGCTCTATCGCGCAGCGGTCAAGCACCAGGTTACCGGCCTTGTCACGGCTCAACTCCACCAGCTTGACGCTGGACGAACTGATATCGAGGCCCAGCAGAGCTGGCTCTTGACTGTTAAATAACGATCCCAAAGAGATCAAGGCGGTCCCCAAATGACGGCTAATATGTAGCCCTGCATACTTAAGAAATCACTTGAATAGTAGCAGTAAGCTCTTTGTGCTGTAAGGATTTTTCTCATTTCAGGCACCCAGAACGTTGTCAAAAGCAGACGGTTTTGACGGACCACACCGACAGCAACTGAGGCAAAGAGCTGTCTGCAAACGTAAAAGTATGGCGCGCTGGAAGGCACCAGATACGTACGTGTTTCAGGGATTTTTATAATGAGCTTCGCGACTTTACGATTGCCTACATGCCCACCAAGCCCTCCTCTTCGAACTCAAACGCCCACGCAGTGATGCAGCCCTCCTGGCAACGCTGGCTGACCAAGCTGGTTTTGTGGGGCGCCGGGCTGGCGCTGGCGGGGGTGGTCGGCATCGTTCTGTTTGTAGCCGTCGCCTTGTCGGTGGCCTACCCCAACCTGCCAGACATCTCGGATTTATTGGACTACCGGCCCAAGTTGCCGCTGCGCGTGTATTCCGCAGATGGCGTGGTGATTGGCGAGTTTGGCGAAGAACGCCGAAACCTCACGCCCATCAAAGACATCCCGCAAGTCATGAAGGACGCCGTACTGGCGATCGAGGATGCCCGCTTCTTTTCGCATGGTGGTGTGGACTACCTTGGCGTGATCCGCGCCGGCTTTGCCAATGTGGGCCGGGCAAAAAGCCAGGGCGCCTCCACCATCACCATGCAGGTGGCCCGCAATGTGTACCTGTCCGCCGAGAAAAGCTATACCCGCAAGATTTATGAAATCCTGCTGACCTTCAAGCTGGAGCACCTGCTGACCAAGGACCAAATCCTGGAGATCTATATGAACCAGATTTTCTTGGGTAACCGGGCCTATGGCTTTGCCGCTGCTTCAGAGGCTTATTTTGGCAAACCCCTCAAGAACATCTCCATTGCCGAAGCCGCGATGTTGGCCGGTTTGCCCAAAGCGCCCTCGGCATACAACCCGATCATCAACCCCAAGCGCGCAAAAGCCCGCCAGCTCTACATCATTGAGCGCATGCAGGAGAACGGTTTCATCACGGCAGAGCAGGCCAAGGCCGCCAAGGAGGAGGAGCTTCAGGTCAGGAACGGGCGCGATGCCGGCCGTGTGCATGCCGAATATGTCGCTGAAACTGTTCGCCAACTGGTCTACAACCAGTACGGCGACGAAACCTATACCCGCGGCCTCAATGTTTACACCACCTTGCGCGCGGACGACCAGACGGTAGCCTACAAGGCCTTGCGCAAGGGCATCATGGACTACGAACGCCGGCAAATTTACCGGGGCCCTGAAAAATTCATCGACCTTCCCGCCAACCCGCAAGAGACGGAAGATGCGATTGACGACGCACTGACCGACAATCCCGATAACGGCGACGTGATGTCGGCTGTGGTGCTTGAAGCCAATCCGAAACGGATTCTCGCGATGCGCCAGAACAGCGAAACGGTTGAAATCACCGGCGAAGGCCTCAGACCGGCACAATCTGGCCTGGCCGACAAGGCCGGCCCCAGTATCAAAATCCGCCGTGGCGCCCTGATCCGGGTGGCCAAAACGCCTAAAAACACCTGGGAAATCACCCAACTACCTGAAGTTGAAGGGGCATTTGTAGCGCTGGACCCGCGTGACGGCTCCATCCGCGCGCTGGTGGGCGGGTTTGATTTTGAGAAGAACAAGTTCAACCACGTGACCCAAGCCTGGCGGCAACCGGGCTCCAGCTTCAAGCCGTTCATCTATTCGGCGGCCCTGGAGAAGGGCTTCACGCCGGCTACCGTGGTCAATGACGCGCCACTGTTTTTTGACGCCGGAGTGACGGGCGGCCAGCCCTGGGAGCCCAAAAACTATGACGGTACCTTTGAGGGCCCGATGAATTTGCGGACCGGCCTGAAGAAATCAAAAAACATGATTTCCATCCGCATTCTGCAATCCATAGGCGCCCCCTATGCGCAGGACTGGATCAGTCACTTCGGGTTTGAGGCGGAAAAGCATCCGGCTTACCTGACCATGGCACTGGGTGCCGGGTCCGTCACGCCCATGCAAATGGCCACGGCTTATTCGGTGTTTGCCAATGGCGGCTACCGCGTCAACCCCTACCTGGTTACCAAAATCACCGACCAGCGCGGCAAGGTGCTGCTCGAAGCCACGCCGCCAGTCCTGGACGAGTCGGCCAGGGCCATCGATGCCCGCAATGCCTTCGTCATGGACAGCCTGCTGCAGGAAGTGGCGCGCTCAGGCACGGCGGCCAAGGCGCAGGCGACCCTCAAGCGTCCCGATCTTTTCGGCAAAACCGGCACCACAAACGACTCGATCGACACCTGGTTCGTGGGTTTTCAACCTACCCTGGCGGCAGCTGTCTGGATGGGTTACGACACGCCCAAAAAGCTTGGCGATCGGGAAACTGGCGGCGGCCTGAGTTTGCCCATCTGGATCAACTTCATGGAATACGCCCTGAAAGGCGTACCGGTCACCGAATACCCGCCGCCCGAAGGCGTGGTGAACGTCAGTGGCGAGTGGTACTACAACGAGTATGCGAAGGGCTTGGGGGTGAGCAGCGTGGGAACGCAGGATCCGGCAGCTGTCAACGCTGGCCAACTGCCAGCCCCGGGCACGCCAGGCGGCCCCATTCAGGTATTGCCGCCCTCCGACGAAAAGAAACGGATTCTGGATCTGTTCAAAAACTGACAGGCACAAGCTGCGGGGAACGATCCAGTCTCCTGGTCCGATACCGAGGCCATGGTCGGTGCGGACGGGGCCGGCGCGTGCTGCGGCCCCGCCCGTTCACCCGGTCAGTTGGGCTGGCGCCCTGAACACCAGCGACTGGCCCGCCTGCTCACTGGCGTAACGCGACAAACCGGTGAAAAACTCGCTGGAGTCCTTGGTGTCCCTCCACTGGCCGTCATGAAATTTATAGTGAAAGCCACCCGCCCTGGCAGCCATCCAGATTTCCTGCAATGGTTTTTGCAGATTGATGACGATCTGGCTCCGGTTTGAAAATGTCAGCGTGATCATGCCGCCGGTGCGCTGGTTGTCGATGTCAGCATCGGTTTCATCGTTGATCCGGTCGCAGGCCGTCTCAACGGCCCTGAGCGCGCTCTCAGCCAGGTCCTGGTATTCAAGGTCCGTCATTACAATCCCATCATGGTTTCTTCACATCATTCGTGGTTTCAAATTTTAGGCTGCCTTCGGGCTTTTGCTTCCAGGCATGGCCTTGCAGCCATCGTGGTTGGCGCTGCGGCAGCACTCGCCGGTTGCGGCCAGAAAGGCCCGCTCTTCCTTCCCGCGCCGCCCAAGGCGCCCAATGCTACGGCAACAACCCCCGTTAATCCGGGCGCAGCAGCGACGGCGGTGGCACCGGCCACATCTGCTTCGGCCGCCCGATGAATTCCGCCGTCTGGCCAGCCGGTGCACATCCCTCGCCTGGCAGGAATACAGGTGCCCACGCTCCTGAAGCTTGAAAACAAAGGCGGGGACGGCTTGGGGCCTTGATTCCATCATGGCTTTCGATGCTGACACTCCGTAAGATCAACCGCCCTAGACCCAACGTTTTGACAACCGGCTCATTCATGACAGACCACAAGCTCCCAGGCCACCCTCATTTTGCATACCGTGGCAAGGACCTGTTTGCCGAAAACCTGAAGGTCAGCGAATTGGCGAGCAGGCACGGCACGCCGCTATTTGTTTATTCCAGGGCTGCAATGCTGTCGGCCCTGGCCGCTTACCAGCGCGGCTTTGCCGGGCGCGATGTGCAGATCTGCTATGCCATGAAGGCCAACTCGTCGCTGGGCGTGCTGCAAGTGTTTGCCCGGGCCGGCTGCGGTTTTGACATCGTTTCGGGAGGCGAGCTGGAGCGCGTGCTCGCGGCTGGTGGCGAGGCCGGAAAAATCATTTTCTCCGGTGTCGGCAAAACGCGCGCCGAAATGCGGCAAGCGCTGGAGGCCGGCATTGGCTGCTTCAACGTCGAGAGCGAAGCCGAGCTGGATGTGCTGTCCGGCGTCGCCGCGACGATGAACTTGCGTGCACCGGTGAGCATTCGCGTGAATCCGAATGTCGACCCCAAGACGCATCCCTATATTTCCACGGGGCTCAAAGACAATAAATTCGGCGTTGCCCATGAAGACGCCCTGCGCATTTACCAGCACGCGGCCTCCCTGCCCGGCTTGCAGGTCGTGGGTATTGACTGCCACATCGGCTCCCAGATCACGGAAACCACACCCTACCTCGACGCCATGGACCGGGTGCTTGATCTCGTCGCCTCCATTGAAAACGCGGGCATCGCACTGGACCACATCGACTTCGGCGGCGGTCTGGGCATCAATTACAACGGTGACACCCCGCCCGAAGCCGACGCGCTGTGGCGGCAACTGCTGGCCAAACTGGACGCCCGCGGCTATGGCAACAAGAAGCTGATGATTGAGCCGGGTCGTTCGCTGGTCGGCAACGCCGGCATTTGCCTGACCAAGGTGCTCTACCTGAAACCCGGTGAGCAGAAAAACTTCTGCATCATCGACGCGGCCATGAACGACTTGCCGCGTCCGGCCATGTACCAGGCTTTTCATGCCATTGTCCCGGTGGTATCCGGCAGCCACTCCCCGGCCAGCACATACGACGTCGTGGGTCCGGTCTGCGAGAGCGGCGACTGGATCGGCCGTGACAGGTCGCTAGCCGTCAGCGCGGGCGACATGCTGGCGGTGTTGTCAGCGGGCGCTTACTGTATGAGCATGGCCAGCAACTACAACACGCGCGGCCGCGCCGCCGAGGTGCTGGTCGATGGCAACCAGGCGCACCTGATACGCCGCCGCGAAGATGCGCAGGACCAGATGCGCCATGAGCAGCTGGTGGCCGAATAAAGCCAGCGAGGGCACTGGCAGGGGCGCCCGCATCAGGCGATGCAGCCAGCCATTCAAGACGATAGTTTGACGCGCCCGCTGGGCAGGGGCTGCGGCCTCTTTTTCTTCAGGTACTGCTGCAAGCGCCAGCCGAGAAGCAGCGCAATGATGACGGCATACACAAACACCTCGGCAAAATTGTTCTTGGCCGCGCGCATCCAGAAGAAATGCAGCAGCCCCAAACCGGCAATCAGATAGACCAGCTTGTGCAGCCATTGCCAGCGCCTGGCGCCCATGGCCTTGATGGCGGCATTGAACGACGTGGCGGCCAGCGGCGTCAGCAGCATAAACGCGGTAAATCCCACCAGGATAAAGGGCCGCTTGGCGATGTCTTTGGTGATGTCCGGAATATCGAAACCCATGTCAAACCAGCTGTAGCTCAGCAGGTGGGTCACCACATAAAAATAGGCAAACAGCCCCAGCATGCGCCGAAATCGCGCCAGTGCCGGCGTGTTGCTGATGACCCTCAAAGGCGTGACCGCCAGCACAATACAGATAAAGCGCAGCGTCCAGTCTCCGGTGGCCCGAATCAGCGCTTCAGCCGGGTTGGCGCCCAGCTGGTCGTTCAGCGCGCTGTAAAACAGCCAGGCAAAAGGCAGCAGGCAGAGGACGAACAACAACGGCTTGGCGGCGGAATGCAGCAACAGCCTTTGGCGCGAAATCATCTGGGAACCTTCAGAAAAACTTCTTGAGATCCATGCCGGCATAGAGCTGGCCCACCTGCGCTTCATAGCCGTTGAACACCAGGGTCTTGCGCTTCTTGGCGAACAGGCCGTCTTCGCCGATGCGGCGTTCGGTGGCCTGGCTCCATCGGGGATGGTCCACGTTCGGGTTCACATTGGAATAAAAGCCATACTCCTGTGCCGCCGCCTTGTTCCAGGCGGTCCGTGGCTCCTTGTCGGTGAAGCGGATCTTGACGATGCTCTTGCCACTTTTAAAGCCGTATTTCCAGGGCAACACCATGCGCACCGGTGCGCCATTCTGGTTGGGCAGCACTTCACCATACATGCCGAAGGTCAGCAAAGCCAGCGGATGCATGGCCTCATCCATGCGCAGGGCCTCGACGTAAGGCCAGTCAAGCACGCGGGAACCGACAAAGGGCATGGTTTTAGGGTCGGCCTGGCTGATGAATTCCACATATTTGGCGCTGCCCAGCGGTTCGACTTTCCTGATCAGCTCGGACAGCGAGTACCCCACCCACGGAATCACCATGGACCAGCCCTCCACGCAGCGCAGGCGGTAAATGCGCTCTTCCTGCGGGCTGAACCTGATCAGGTCTTCCAGCGTGTAGGCTTTGGGCTCCTTGACCAGCCCTTCAATGGCCACCGACCAGGGCTTGGTCACCAGCGTATGGGCGTTTTTGGCCGGGTCGGCCTTGTCCGTGCCAAACTCATAAAAGTTGTTGTACGTGGTGACGTCTTTGTAGTCGGTGACTTTGTCCATGACTACTGCACCCGCCACGGCCGATTTGCCGCCGGCCAACAACGCCAGCTTGCCGGGCTTTGGC
The DNA here is from genome assembly GCF_056401355.1 of Polaromonas sp. P4_F4. Classification (NCBI taxonomy): domain Bacteria; kingdom Pseudomonadati; phylum Pseudomonadota; class Betaproteobacteria; order Burkholderiales; family Comamonadaceae; genus Polaromonas; species Polaromonas sp. P4_F4. The sequence goes on from NZ_JBFUJO010000005.1 coordinate 99,680, forward strand.
ACCGCCTGCGCCAAAGCCTCGCGGCCGGCCCAACCGGCCAGCGCGGCACCCGCCGTACCCGTAGCCATCAGCTTGATCAGTTCGCGCCGGGACTGGTAAATGCCCTGCGGTGTGATCTCGCTGGGAACCGGGTGGTCAAACCCGCTGGCGTTCGTCTTGATGAGCATCTGAGGTCCTTGAAGTTGCTTTAGTGGTTAGTCTGATGACGCAGCCAACCCTTACATGGATGTTTACAAGGACCCGGTTCGCGGCTACAAGGTTCCGTAACTGTGCAGGCCCGACAGGAACATGTTGACACCCAGAAAGGCAAAGGTGGTGACCGCCAGACCGACCAGTGCCCACCAGGCGGCGACCGTTCCGCGCAGGCCTTTCATAAGCCGCATGTGCAGCCAGGCGGCGTAGTTCAGCCAGACAATCAGGGCCCAGGTTTCCTTCGGATCCCAGCTCCAGTAGCCACCCCAGGCCTCAGCGGCCCAGAGTGCCCCCAGCACGGTCGCAATCGTGAAAAAGGCAAAGCCAACAGCGATGGCCTTGTACATCACGTCGTCAAGTATTTCGAAGCTGGGCAGGCGCGCGGCAATGCGCTGGCGGCCCAGCAAGAGCCCGCCGGCAATCAATCCGGACACCAGCAGATAACCGGCCCAGTAATTACCGCCGCCTACCTCGGCGGGCGACTTGCGGAAAACAATCGGCACGAAACACAGCACGACGCCCAGCAGCCACAAGGGGGTGAGTTTGTACCAGCGGGTTTCGCCGGCCTGCTGCTTGATCAGGTAGGACAGCGACACCATGGCCGACAGCGAGAACATGCCGTAGCCGATGAAATTGGCCGGCACATGCAGCTTCATCCACCAGCTTTTGAGGGCCGGCACCAGGGGCTGGATCTCATGGGCTTCGCGCACCACGGTGTACCACAGGAGGAAGCCGACGGCGGCACTCACCACCAGCATCACGAAGGCACCCAGGGCGCGGGTGTCGTACTGCGCTTCAAAGTAAAGGTAAAACGCCGCTGTCATCCAGCAAAACAGCACAAACACCTCATACAGGTTGCTCACGGGGATGTGCCCGATGTCGGCGCCGATCAGGTAGCTTTCGTACCAGCGCACCAGCGTGCCGATCAAGGCCATGCCCACGGCCACCCAGGCGATTTTCGAGCCCAGCGATTCCAGCGTGGCGCTCTGGCCCGAGCCCTCACGCCCGGCAAACATCCCGAGCCAGTAAAAAATCGTGCTCATGAAAAAGAGCACGCTCATCCACAGGATGGCCGACTGGCTGGAGAGGAAATACTTGAGCCAGAACACCTGCTCCGCCCGTGCCAGGTCGCCCTGGTAAGACACGATGCCGAGCAGGGCAAAGCCGGTGACGGCCGCCATCAGCACCCGCAGGGGACGCCAGAACCAGCCCATGGCAATGGCGGCCGGCATGGCAGCCAGCAGGATGCCCTTTTCGTACACATCCATGAAAGCGTTGTAACGGGCAAAGGCGTACAGGCCGCCCGCCAGAACCAGCGCCGCGAACACCCAGTCCAGCGCGTTACGCCGGGCGAAATAGCCTTCATGCAGGTTGAGCGTACTGTCTTGCCCCGAACGACGCCCCGCCGTCAGCGTGGTGGTGTTGATGGCTGCTGTGTAGCTAGAGGGGGTGTTCATAAAGGCGCCTGCAACAGTTTCGTTTTCAACATCTCAAACTCCCTGTCACCATCCATGGTTTTGCGGTTGGTGGACAAGGCCATGGTGGCGTGGCTGCTGGAGCCTGATTCTGGCACTGAATGCGCCGGGCCGCCGCCCTCGCCGGAATGACCCGGATTACCCGGATTGCCACTGCCTGGCGCCAGCCAGACCCAGACACGGCGCTCCCGCACGTACAGCATCGCGAACACCCCCAGGATCAGGAAGGCACAGCCCAGGTAAACAATGTTCCTACCCGGCGCCCGGGCCACCTGGAACACGCTGGCCTGGACCTGCGTGAAGTCTTTCAGCGCAAAGGCCATGGGCGCAGGATAGTGGTGGGCATCCGACAGGCTGAGCACCATCTGGGACATGAACCCCTGCGTCTTGTCGTCCTGCGCCAGCGGCTTGAGGCCGTTTTGCGCCCGCGTCATCTGGGTCAGCTCAAACAGCACACCGTTGAGGATGCGGATCAACACCTCACCCGCGCGGTTGCGCTCGGCCTCGGGCACATTGGCTTCCATGAAGTCGGAGATAGCCTGCAGGCCGGCCGGCGTTTTGACATTGCCCGACGGCGCGCCATCAGGCCCCGCCCCCGCAAACAGGGCCAGTGCGCGCGAGGCCGACGCCGTCAGCTGCTGCGCCAATTCCGGCCGGTCAGCGCCAATGGCCTGGCTGGCATAACGCTTGACCGCCAGCTCGCGCTGCACGGGGTCGGCCAGCGCGGCGCGCACGCGCAAAAAGGTGTCCATGCCGCCTTCGGCATCCACGGGAATGCGCAGGTACTGAAATGGGTCGGCTGGCGTTTCGCGCACACCCATCAGGTACACCGCCGGACTGTCAGTGCCGTCCTCCATCTTGACGGGCAACATGTAATTGTTGAATTCACGGGCCTGGCCCGCGGCATCGCGCAGCTTGTAACTCACGCTGGGGCCGATATTGCGCAGTTCCTTGCGTGTCACCGTCTTGTTGGCCGCCCCCAGCCGCGTGTCAATGGCCTGGTGCAGGTCAACCTTGCGCACATCCGTCCCCGAACCCGCCCCCAGGGTGCTGGCCGACGCGAAGTTCTCCACGTTGATGACGCGCAGCCCGGTGTACTCGAGTGTGAGTTTGTCCGCGCCGTTGGTCAGGTTACTGGCGCCGCCGATCGTGCCCTGGATTTCAAATGCCTTGGCCGCAGGGGCCATGGGAATGGCCTTGAGCGTGACACTGGAGCCACCGTCGTCAAAACTGGACTGGTAAATCTCTATGCCCTTGTGGCGTGCCGGATGATTGACTTCCACCCGCGCCGGAATCTTTTCGCCGGTTTCCCGGTCATGAATGATGATGTCGCTGGCAAACAGCTTGGGCATGCCGGTGGAGTAGTACTCGACGATGAACTTCTTCAACTCGATCGAAAACGGCAGCTCCTGCAACAGCACTCCGCCCGGCTGGTTCAGGATGGCGGTGCCCGATTGCGTGCCTTCGGCCACCAGGAGGTTGCCCCGAAAGGTCGGGTTGCGGTCGCTCAGGCGGTGCTGGGCCGGCACGTCGGCAATCAGCCCGCCACCGGTGTAGGTGGACTTGCCGCCCAGCCACATCTGCGCGCGCACCACCATGTCGCCATCCAGCAAGCCGCCCACGCACACCAGCACGATGGCGCTGTGCGCCCCGATGTACCCGAGTTTGTTGGCGGCCCCCTTTTTGGCCGCCACCATCCAGCCGGCGTCACGGCGCTGCAGCTTGACCTTCCAGCCGCTTTGCACCAGCGTCTGGCCAATGCGCCGGGCGGCCACTTCGGGCGCCTCGGAAAGCGCGCCCTCTGCGCGATGGCCAAAAGCCTTCAGGCTTTGCTCGCGGACGTTTTCCTTCAGGTGGTTCAGGTCAGCCAGGATTTTCGGCGTGTTGCGGGCAATGCACAGGCTGGTGCTGGTGACCAGAAAAGCCAGGATCAGCAAAAACCACCAGGCACTGTAGACCGTGTTCAGGCTCACCAGGCTGAACACCTGTGCCCAGAACGGTCCAAACTGGTTCACGTAATTGCCAAGCGGCTCCTGCTGCTTGAGCACCGTGCCAATGACCGAGGCAATGCAGATGACGGTCAGTAACGAAATGGAAAACCGCATGGACGACAGCAACTCCACGGACGCCTGAAGGGAGCGGGAGCCCCAGTGGACTTTCATGCCTTGGGTGGAAACTGTCATGCGTGAAATGGGGCCGTATGCCGGTTCAAAGGGTCAACAAAAAAGAAAAAGGCGGGGCTTTCATCAGAAAGACCCGCCATGGTGTGATTGGTTTTGGAGGCTTGGGTTCAATACAGCGGACGATCTGGCGTCCTTTTCTGCGGAAAAGGGTTTACCGGCCTGGCAAACCCACCTGTTCAACGCAAGCCGGCAATGTAATCGGCCAGTGCGCGGATCTCGCGGTCATTGAGCTTGACAACGACCTGGTTCATTTGCGGGCTGTTCTTGCGGGCTCCGTCGCGGAAGGATGTCAACTGCGTGGCGGTGTATTCAGCATGCTGGCCCGACAGGCGGGGGTATTGTGACGGGATGCCGGCGCCCGTCGGGCTGTGGCAGCCGGCACACGCGGCGATCTGGCGGTCGGCCACGCCGCCGCGGTAAATGCGCTCACCGAGAGCCACCAGTTCCTTGTCTTTGGCGAAACCGGTTTTGGCTTTTTTCGAACTGACCCAGTAAGCGATGTTTTTCATGTCCTCATCGGACAGCGCCGAGGCAAAACCCTGCATGATGGCGTTTTTGCGCTTGCCGGATTTGAACTCCTGCAACTGCTTGACCAGGTATTCCGGGTGCTGCTGGGCCAGCTTGGGGTTGGCAGGTGTACCCGAATTGCCGTCGGCGCCGTGGCAGCTGGCGCACACTGCGGTAAAGCTGGCTTCGCCCTTCACCAGGTCGGGTTTGGCGACCTTGGCAGGGGCTGCCGCAGCGGGCGCCGCGGCCGCGTCGTGCGCAGGCGCCTCGCCGGCAGCAAAAGACGACACGGCAGGCATGGCCAGCAAGGCGGCCAGTAGGGAAGTAGCAAACAGCTTCATATCGGGGTGTTTTAATTGGTTGGCGCACAAAACTTCGAACTTTCTGATTTTACAATGGCTTGGAGGCGGCCCCGCTTATCCGGGTATTGCCTGCACTCCTGCCTCTGGCCACCGACCTGCTGGCTGACACCCCTTCACCGCATGCCAGTCCACGCCACCGCATGCAAACGACCTCGAGGGACTGCCCGACCATGACTTCATCCTCCCCTGCCAGCCCGCCCGTTGCCGCCCCCCCAGATTCCAAGATCGCCATGGGCTGGCTGCACACGGCCAAATTCCTGACCACGGCGCCTGAACTCAAGCACCTGCCGCGACTGGACGTGCCTGAAATCGCTTTTGTGGGGCGTTCCAACGCCGGCAAGTCGACCTGCATCAACACCCTGACGCAGCAGCACCGCCTGGCCTTTGCCTCCAAGACGCCGGGCCGCACACAAAGCATTAACCTGTTCTCGCTGGGCAAACAGGGGGTCACCGACGCGGTGCTGGCCGATTTGCCGGGCTACGGCTATGCGGCCGTACCCAAGGAAGCCAAATACCGCTGGCAGCAAGTGATGGGCAACTACCTGCAGACCCGCGACAACCTCAAGGCCGTGGTGCTGCTGTGCGACCCGCGGCTGGGGCTGACGGAGCTGGACGAAATCCTGCTCGACGTGCTTCGCCCCCGGGTCGAAGAAGGACTGAAATTCCTGGTGTTGCTGACCAAGTCGGACAAACTCAACAAGACCGAAGCGGCCAAGGCGCTGTCCATTGCGCGACTGCAGGCCGGTGGCGGAGACGTCAAACTCTTTTCTTCGCTGAAGCGCAAGGGCGTGGAAGAGGTGGCCCAGCATCTGTGGGACTGGGCCCATCCGCCAGAAAAACCGGCCAAAAAGCAAAAGGCCGAACCTGGCACCGAGGCCGCTGCAACCGACGACGCCTGAGCCGGCCCGGTTGCCATTGCCGGCCATGGTGCCGCGCCGCTGAAGCATCAAACCAAAATGACTGCAGTCCAGATCTGACGTGGACCAACAGCTATTGAAAGAGCTCTTGAAAGCGCAGCACCATGATTGAAACCAGTTTGCAGGAACTGCCGCATGGCATCACCCTGTCGTGCCGCAGCGCCGGCGCGAGAGGCCGGCCGGTGCTGATGTTCCTGCATGGCTTCCCGGAAGCCGCCTTTGTGTGGGACGGCCTGCTCACCCACTTTTCCCAACCCGGCAATGGCGGCTTTCGCTGTGTGGCACCCAACTTGCGGGGCTTTGAGCACTCGAGCGCCCCGGCCGACGTGGCCGCCTACCGCGCCAAACACCTGGTGCAGGACATTGCAGCCCTCATTGCGCTGGAGTGCGCTGAGGACCCGCGCGGCGGCCAGCTGGCCTGCCTGGTGGCCCACGACTGGGGCGGCGCGGTAGCCTGGAACCTGGCAGCGAGCCAGCCCCATTTGATGAAAAAACTGGCCATCATCAATTCACCGCATCCCGCTACCTTTCTGCGCGAACTGCAGCACTCTGCCGACCAGCAGGCGGCCAGCGCCTATATGAATTTCCTGATCCGACCGGATGCCGAGGCGCTGCTGGCGGAAGACGACTTCCGCCGCCTCTGGGAATTCTTCAGCAACATGGGCGCTGTCAACGGGCCTCACGCCTGGCTGACTGAAACAGTGCGGGCCCGGTACCGCGAGGTCTGGCGCCTGGGCCTTCGCGGCCCCTGCAATTACTACCGGGCCTCACCCCTGCGCCCGCCCCGGCCCGGCCCGCCGCACCACGACCCGGCCGCTGCGGGCGTGACCCTTCCGCGCGAGATGCTCGAAGTCCACCTTCCCACCCTGGTGCTCTGGGGCACGGGCGACGTCGCGCTGCCCCCCGCGCTGCTGGACGGCCTGGGTGACTATGTACCGCAAATGGATCTGCGCCGCATGGAAGGCGCCACGCACTGGGTCGTGCATGAGCAGCCGGAACGGGTAGCCGCTCATCTGCAGCAATTCCTGCAGGTCACCAGACCGAATTACGATTGAGTGATTGAGTAGAGCTTAAAGCGCCAGTCTCCGGTCCATATACTGGATCAAAGGCTGGATCAAAGGCTGGATCAAAGGCAACTTTCGCCTGAAAAAACGCCAAGCCGCGGCCTGGTTTAATACAGCGAAGGCGCGCCCTCGGGCCGCGTCTTGAAACGTTTGTGCACCCAGTAGTATTGCGCCGGCATGGTGGCAATGTAGTCCTGCAGGCGGGCATTCATCCGGGCGGTGTCAGCCACCGGATCATTGCTAGGATAATTTTCCCAGGTGGGCAGCACCTCGATCTCGTAGCCCCTCGCAGTGATGCGCGGCAATATGGACAAGACCTTGGCCCGGCCCAGCCTGGCAAAGCGCGGCAGCGAGGGCACGGTCGCCGTGGGAATACCGTAAAAAGGCACAAACACCGAATCTTCCGGCCCAAAATCCATGTCGGGCAGCAGGTACAGCGGTTGCCCTTCGCGCACCGCCGCCACAATGGGTTTGACGCCGTCGATCCTGCCAAACAGGCGCAAATGGCCAAAACGCTGGCGGCCGCGCAGTATCCACGCATCGACCAGCTTGTTGGACTGGTCCGTGTAAATCGTGGTCGATGTCCGCGGGACCTGCAGCTGCAGGGCCACGCCCGCCCACGCTGCATCCATGCCCACAAAATGCGGACAAAAAGCCACCGTCGGTTCATTGCCCGCCAGTTCCTGCACGGCACCTGTCAGTTGCACCCGCCGCTGGACCCAGGCCTGCGGCGCATGCCACAGCCAGCTGCGGTCCAGCCAGGCTTGCGCGAAATAGATGAAGGTCTGTTGCGCAAGCTTGCGTCGCTCGGCCTCGGAGCGTTCGGGAAAGCACAGGGACAAATTGGTCTGCACCACCCGCCGGCGCGACCCCACCAGGGCATACAGCATCCACCCCAGCACCACACCCAGCGCCCGGATCCAGGACAAGGGCAGGCAGGCCAGCACCTGCATGAAGAGGATGCCCGCGCGGGTGGCGAATTCGCTGGCTATTTGACGGGGTGTTTTCAAAGGGTGTCCTTGCGGGATGCTTCATGGCGAGGGGTCTTGTAGCGCGCATAACCCCACAAATACTGCCCAGGCTGGCTCAGCACGATGGCCTCGATCGCCTGGTTGATCAGCGTCACGGCACGCAGCATATCGGCTTCGCGAGACACATCGGTCGTGCCGCGCGCATCCAGTCCCGCCACCGGTGGCCAGATTTTCAGCCAATAACCCCGCCCGCGCGGCAACCGCTCACAACTCACGGGCAGCAGTGCGGCACCGCTTTGCAGCGCCAGCCGGGCAGCCAGTGTCATGGTGTAGGCCGGTCGGCCAAAAAAAGGCGCCCAGACACCCAGCCCTTCCGGCGGCACCTGGTCGGTCAACATCGCCACCGCGTGATTAGCCTTCAGGGTTTTGTGCATCAGGCGGATACCGCTCAGGGAGGCGGGCAGCACGGTGAGATTCGGCCGGTCGCGGGCAAGCCGCTCCAGCCGCGCCAGCCAGGGCTTGCGCGCCGGGCGGTAAATGGCCGCGATCGGGCCATACAGTTCGGCCAGCGCCTGCGGTCCCAGCTCAAAACTGCCGCAGTGGGGGCCGAAAAAGATCACCCCCTTTCCCCGCGCAAAACCCTCGGCCGCATGGGACTGGCCCTCCAAGCGGACATTGGCCAGGCAGGACTGCTCCCGGGGGCGCAGCCACAGCTTGGGCAACTCGGCCACAAAGCGCCCCGCCTCGGCAATTGCCGGCCGGGCGGTCTCAAACGGCAACCCGGCCTGCGCCACATGGGACCGGAACTGCGTCCGGTAGCGTGGACTTAAGGCCCATACCAGCCAGCCCAGCAGCCCGCCCAAGGCGTGCAGGGCGGCCAGCGGCCAGAGGGAGAAAAAATGGAATAACCAGCGCATACAAGGGGTGTTGGGGAGCAGCTTCAGGCAAAAACGCAAGGTCTTATAATGCAGGGGTCGCCGAGTTACTGAACAACTTGCAGGGCGACATTAAACCAAACTGCTAAAGCGTTCGCCGAGGCACCCCAAGCCGGCAACGCGCCGACAAACTTTATGGAGTGTACGCAATGGCGAACGATTTTCTTTTTACTTCCGAATCCGTCTCCGAAGGCCATCCCGACAAGGTCGCCGACCAGATTTCCGATGCCATCCTCGATGCCATTTTCAAGCAGGACCCGCGCAGCCGCGTGGCGGCCGAGACGCTGACCAACACCGGCCTCGTCGTGCTGGCCGGTGAAATCACCACCAATGCGCATGTCGACTACATCCAGGTCGCGCGCGACACCATCAAGCGCATCGGCTACGACAACACCGAGTACGGTATCGACTACAAGGGCTGCGCCGTGATGGTCTGCTACGACAAGCAGTCCAACGACATCGCCCAGGGCGTGGACCATGCCAGCGACGACCACCTGAACACCGGCGCCGGTGACCAGGGCCTGATGTTCGGCTACGCCTGCGACGAGACACCCGAGCTGATGCCCGCACCGATTTACTACGCCCACCGCCTGGTGGAGCGCCAGGCCCAGTTGCGCAAGGACGGGCGGCTGCCCTTCCTGCGCCCCGACGCCAAAAGCCAGGTGACCATGCGTTATGTCGACGGCAAGCCGCACAGCATCGACACCGTGGTGCTGTCGACCCAGCACAGCCCCGACCAGAGCGAGACGCAAACGAAGATGAAGGCATCGTTTACCGAAGCCATCATTGAGGAGATCATCAAGCCGGTGCTGCCCAAGGAATGGCTCAAGGAGACCAAATACCTGATCAACCCGACCGGCCGTTTCGTCATTGGCGGCCCGCAGGGCGACTGCGGCCTGACTGGCCGCAAGATCATCGTCGACACCTATGGCGGCGCCTGCCCGCACGGCGGCGGCGCCTTCTCCGGCAAAGACCCTTCAAAAGTGGACCGCTCGGCCGCCTATGCAGCCCGTTACGTCGCCAAGAATATCGTGGCGGCCGGCCTGGCGCGCCAGTGCCAGATCCAGGTGGCCTACGCGATTGGCGTGGCGCACCCGATGAACGTGACGGTGTACACCGAAGGCACCGGCGTGATCTCTGACGAGAAACTCTCGGCACTGGTCAATGAGCACTTTGACCTGCGTCCCAAAGGCATCATCCAGATGCTGGACCTGCTGCGCCCGATTTATGAAAAGACGGCGGCTTATGGCCACTTCGGCCGGGATGAGCCCGAGTTTTCCTGGGAACGTACGGATCGAGCCGCTTTGCTGCGAAACGCAGCAGGCCTGAAAGGCTGAGCCGCCGGCCGCGGCAGAGCGATAGGCCGGCGATCTCACCCTGCCAGGAGGCATCCCTTCCCACGGCGGGCCACGCTCCAGAAAGCCACCTGCGGGTGGCTTTTTTCATGTGCGCATTTTTTGTGCAGGACTACAATTTTGAGCACCCGGCCGGATTGGCCAGCCCGCCCAAACGCGCAATAGCCCGACCCGGTTGGGCGAAAGTGGCCGTTTCGAGATCATCACGAAAGTCCGCATGCGACGAATTACCAACCAGATGACGGTCAACATTGCCTGTGCGTTGATGGCCGTATTCACCCTCATTGGCATCAGTGAGTTGTCCTACCAAAAATCCGTCCACGCGATGGATGACCTGACTGAGGCGCATGTCACGCGCACCCATCTTCAACGGTTGCTGCGCGACATGCTGGATGCCGAAACAGGACAAAGAGGCTATCTCCTGACGGCGGACACCGCCTACCTGGAGCCCTACCGGACGGCGATTGCCGACCTCAGCCAGACGCAGGACTTGCTGACCAACCTGTTTGCCAACCAGCCCGAGCAGAGCGCCGCGCTGGCCGTACTGGGCCGGACCGTGCAGCGCAAACTGGCTGAAATGGACCTGTCCATCCGCATGAAAAATGAGGACAAGGAAGACGCCTGGAAGTTTGTCCTGACCTCCGACGTGGGCAAGGAACAAATGGACACCATACGTGCCAGCTCCACGCAATTGATCGAAACGAGCCTGACGCGGACCTCGCAAAGGCATGCGGACATCCGGCGGTCACTGTTGCTGTCCCGGGTGGGCATCACGCTGGTGGCCGCCGTTGGGCTGCTGGCATTCTGGCTGTATTTGCGCCAGACCGCCGTGCTGAAACTGGCCGATCAGCATCAGCAGGCCGCGCTGCAGGCCGAACGCGACTTGCTCGATGCCCAGGTTCAGGAACGCACCGAGCGCCTCGCCGAACTGGCCACGCACCTGCAACAAGTCCGTGAGGACGAGCGAGGGCATCTGGCGCGGGAACTCCATGACGAACTCGGCGCGCTGCTGACTGCCGCCAAGCTGGATGTCGCCCGTATCAAGGCCAAGTTGCCCGGCGACACGGGCGATCTGCAGACGCGGGTTCAGCACCTGGTTGAGACGCTTAACAGCGGTATCGCACTCAAGCGGCGCATTATTGAAGACCTGCGCCCCTCCTCCCTGGCCACCCTGGGCTTGCTACCCTCCCTCGAAATTCTGGCCGGCGAGTTCGGCCAGCATGCCGGCTTGGCCATCACCACCGATCTTGAGCCGGTTGACCTGGATGGGGCGACGGAATTGACGGTTTACCGGATCATCCAGGAAGCACTCACCAATATTGCCAAACACGCCGAAGCGCAGCTCGTGGAGATTGCCGTACTCAACTACAAGGACCATGTCATCGTGACCGTGCGCGACGACGGCAAGGGGTTTGATCCGCAGGCTATCGGCGCTTCCAGCTATGGCCTGCTGGGAATGCGCCACCGGGTGGAGGCTTGCGGCGGCCGTCTCACCATCGAGTCCATGGGCAGCACCACCATTCGGGCAGTGTTTCCGTCTGCCGCCCGTAAAAAGCCCGGGCAGCCCGCCCTGGCTGACGAAAGCGCTGTCACGGACAAAGGGCTGGCCTGAGCCCCAAGGGCGACCACGCCCACCGGGCAAGCAATCGCGGCAACCAGCCCCATCCCCGTGCAGGGTGATTTTCAACGGGGCGTGCGCCCAACTCCCCGGAGGGCGCCTTATCGGATCCGGGCTGGGCCATGGTCTTGCTCATACCCCGGCCATACTCACTCGCCTGACGGTTGAATAAAAATATTCAATAAAATCAATAACTTAAACGGAATTTCTTGCCAGAATGAACACCGATAGGACTGGAGAAGTTAAAAGTCAGCTGTCGATTCTCATTTAACTGTGCATCCTTGATTTATATAAATCAAGGACTTACCGGAGTTTTATGCAGGCAGCTTTGAACTGCCGTTTCACTTAACTCTGAATTTTCCGGTATTAAATTCATTTAACTTTGAATTTTCTTTTGATTAGGCGATTTGCAACGGACGCCCTCCATAGTGAGCCGGTCGCACTCGAGAGCTTCTAGCCTCATCGGAAACCGAGGGGGTTGGGCTTCCCCGATTTCACGGACACACATGGCTGTGTGTCATAACCTCTGGTTAATGCCGCCGGCCACCTTGGGTTTCGGGTGGCGCAGCCGGGTCTTGCAAGGCCATGACCGCGGAGATTTCCACGGCAGCGTGACGAGGCAATTGCGCCACACCCACTGCGGTGCGTGCATGACGACCTTTGTCGCCCAGCACGGCAATGAGGAGATCCGAGGCCGCATCGGCCACTGCACTATGGTCCGCAAAACCCGGTGCGCCGCACACGTAGACCTTCAGTTCCAGCACCTGCGCGACGTGGTCCAGTGAGCCCGCCATATCGTTGGCAACCGAAAGAAGCCTCAGGGCGCAGATTTGCGCCGCACGCCGGGCCTCTGGCAGACTCACTTCAGCACCCACCGCGCCGGTGACAGCGACGGCGGGCCCCTCGCGCGGAAGCTGCCCGCTGAGATACAGCAGGTCGCGCAAGCGGACCGCCGGAACGTAATGGGCCGCTGCCGTGATGCCACTAGGTAGTGCAAGTCCCAAGGCCCGCAACCGCTCGAACGCGCCATGGCTATTCATAGCTGCGTCCAGTCGACCCGGCCGCTGACCCAGCAGCCCTGCACTTGCCCTGATGCGCCGAAGCGCGCGCGCACCACGATCGCCGAGGGCTTGCCCATCGCATCGCCCTGGCGCACGACACAGTTGGCCAGCGCTGTCGGCGTCCCAGCGGCGATCTGGCCCGTACCTTCGAGATACCCCCAAAGCGCTGCCGCGGCGATGCCGGTGGCAGCGTCCTCGGGATAGCCAGAGGCCCTGGGGAACTGGCGTGCAAACAGCATCGAAGCCCCGAGCCCCAGGTCTTCGAACGCATAGGGATACAGCCCCGTGGAGCCGATATCCCGGCAGACTGCTTCAATGGCGCCGAAGTCGGGTACCAGCGCCTGCAACTGCGCTACGCTGGTCAGTCGGACCAGCGTCTTCACCCGGCTGGTCGATGCATTCGTCATCGGCGGCAGCGAACCGGAGGGGGCCAGCCCCAGAACGGAGGCAACCAACGACTGGTGAGCATTGAATAGCTCCGTCCATGTGGCGCGCGGCTGCGAAATCCACACATGTTGATGCCCTTCGTCCCAATGCGCGTCCACCAGTCCGCTGAGCGTCTGGACCACGGCACTAGGGTGGGACCATACGCCCCAGTGCCGCAAGGCCCAAAGCACACCAACCGTGGCATGGCCGCACATTTCCATCTCGTGCTGGGGCACGAAGAACCGGATTCGCCAATCGGCACGCGGGTCCGTGGCCGGCAGGACAAAGGCCGATTCGTGGCCGTAGCGTTGCGCAACGCCTTGCATCTGTGCATCGGACATGCCTGATGCGTCCGCGACCAGTGGTACCGGGTTGCCGCCACCTGGCGCGTGGATGAAGACGCGCAAGCCTACAACTTCGCCCGCAGCAGGAGGAAGGTGCAATGCGTCAGTCAAGCGATGCTCCCACGGCCTTCGCGACCTGACCCCAGCCCTGGACGTCCCTAGCGACGGTGGCTTGCAGTTCCTGTGGCATGCTTGGGCGCGCGTTGATTCCTTTGGAGGCCAGGTCAGCAGACACGGTCCGGTCCGACAGTACCTTGTTCAACGCGGCATTGAACTTCTCGACGATGGGTCGCGGCGTGCCCTTTGGAAACACGATGCCGTACCACAGCGTCTGGTCCAATCCAGGCAGCCCTTGCTGTGCAAAGGTGGGGATGCCCGCGATCAGCGCGTTGGGCCCGGTGCTTCCCACCGCCTTGACCTGACCAGAGCGGATGTAGGGCGCCAAACCCACCGGGTTGTCAAACATCAGCTGCACCGACCCACCAATCAAATCGGTATACGCCGGCGCTGCGCCGCGATAGGGGATGTGCACCAGGGGGACGCCGATCTGCTGCTTGAACTTCTCGCCCAACAGGTGCGACACCGTACCTCGGCCGACCGAGGCGTAGCTATAGCGTTGCGGGTTCTGCTTGAGGACCGCGATTAGCGATTTGGCGTCCGCAGCCTGCAGGCTGGGGTGCACAGCCAGCACGTAGGGCGACGTGCCGATGAATCCAGCGTACTCGAAATCCTTGGCCGGGTCATATGACAGAGTCTTGTAGACGCTGGTGCTGACCGCGTGGGTGCTGGTGGTGGCAACACCCAGCATGTAGCCATCGGGCGCAGCCTTGGCGACGAATGCCGAACCGATGGTGCCACCGGCGCCGCCGCGGTTGTCAATAACCAGGGGCTGGCCCAGTTCGCGCTGCAGCATGGGCTGTATGGCGCGGATCACCAGGTCGGTGCCGCCGCCCGAGGGAAACGGCACGACGACAGTGAGCGGCCGTGCCGGCCATGCCTGGCCGAGCGCGATGAATGAGGCTCCGGCGGCTAACAGCGCCAGCAAGGCGCGCCGCAGGCGGTGTTGAGGGGGTTGGGACATGAAGAGGCTCCTTGTAATGTGACGGTTCGATGCTAGGAGCCGCCTCGCTAAAGCCCAAACCCTGGCACGACAGGCGGTGATCCAAAACACGACAACCAGTGGCGCCTGGAGCGGCGTATGATTGCAGGCGCACCGTCCCAGGCTGCGCCATGACGCCCGAAGCCTTCCTCTCTTCCAAGATGCCGCTGGTCATGCAGCGTGGCTTTGCCTTGCGCCACAGCCGCCAGCCGCAGTACGAGTCGCACTGGCACCTGCACGACTGCGCGATGCTGTTGTGGACACAGACTGGCGCGCTGGAGAGCAGCTGGTCGCGCGAGCCACAGACGCCCTACTCGGCAGCGACCATCAGTCTCACGCGCGGCAGCGCTATCCTGCTGCCCCCCGCGACGGCGCACCGCACCACAGCATCCACCGCACGCCAGCAGCACGGCGAGTTGTATCTGGCGCCTGAATTGCTGCGCGGTCTCCGGCGCCATGGTGCCATGCGTCTGGACGGCGCCACCACGGCAATGCTGGACGCATTGCTGTCGCCCACCCTCGAGCCTCAGAGCGCTGAGCACCTGGTGCGCGCGGTGGTCGCGCAATGCGCGGCGGCCCGTCTTGTCGCGCTGGCGCCGCTGCACCGTTCACTGGTCAGCCGCATGATCGAATATTTTGACCTTGCATTGGAGCGGGAAGAGCCGCTGCCTTCGGCGCTGGACGTGGCCTGCAGCCTGGGCGTTTCGCTGCGCACTTTGCAACGCCAGTGCGAGGTGGAGGCTGCGGCCTCGCCGGTCGTCATCCGCCGCCGCCTGCTGGCGGCACGGGCACGCATGCTGCTGCGTGAAGGCCAGACTCTGGCGCAAGTCAGCCGCCGCCTGGATTTTTCAAACAGCGGGCATCTCACTCGGTTAATCAGAGCTGTTCCGGAGTAATCGGCCGCTCGCAAATACTGACTCGTACCACCGGCGAGTCAAGAAGCGCATCACAGTCCGCAGCGTGGATGTGCCAGCTTCATCGAAGTCGCACGCATGTGCATTCTTGCCCAACGGAACTCCTATTCGCCACAGTGAACGTTACGCGCACGGCACCGGCTAGCCGATTCAGTACCAGTGGCCGCTTCTGAAAGGGATCAACCTGGGCCCGGCGAAATGGATGGCATCGTGCGGCTGCTCGCACATCTGCGGCAGCACCTTTGTGACCTCGGTTTCACATTTCCTCCTCCGCCAACGTTTCCTGGGCCCCGACCTGGTTGCCGAGCCCATCAAGCTGTTGGATGACGCGTTGCCCAACGGCAATGAAGAGAAGATCGACGTTTCCAAGGTCGACGTGTCGATGAACGGAATAGAGTTGCAGGACCGCGAGTTCTTCGCTGCCATTCGCGATGGACGCGAGCCTAACGCCAGTGTCGCCCAGGTGCTGCCTTGCTACGAGATGCTCCATCGGCTTGAGCAGCAACTGGCGGCGTAACACAACGCCATAAAGACTCGCAAGATCGGGGAACTCACGATCAGAACCCTCGGTGTTGAATTGCGCTGAAGTCTGACCCGATTGTCAACATGAGCCAAGTTGCTGAGGTCGGCAACAAGATGAGGCTAATTTCGGAAAGAAAGTTTACGGATGTAATTTTTCTTTACGTTAAGCCGACACCTCTTTTGCCTACTCCGAAGCTCTCGAGGGCTTTATCTTTCGCAAAGCCGACGCACTCCCTTCCGTTTCCTTAGTGAATCTATGGTTTACCCGGACCTTCCTGAGGTTGGCATACCTATTGCACTTAGGCGTGTATGAATCATGACGAAACGCTACTAAAACCTGGAGCACAGGAGACGGTCGAACAAACGGTCGCCGAGCATCATCTCGCATCAGCATTTGCTGTCACTGCTGAAGAAAGTTACCCGCCCGTCCTGGCAACGCCGGCAATGATTGCCTTGCTCGAGCGCGCGTGCGCAAAGCTACTTCTGCCCTTGCTCAAGATTGATCAGCTGAGCGTTGGGGCGGTGGTAAACGTTACCCATACTGCGCCCACGGCACTGAATGAGTTGGTTACAGCGCAGGCCACGTTTCAAAACAAAGAAGGCCATCTGTATTGGTTTGATGTAGTGATCAGCGATGCCTCTGGTGTCGTAGGGAAGGGATGGCACGCCCGAGCCATTGTCAGTGAAACCATGATCAAGACCAAATCCGAGGCTCGCCGCCACCCCGAAATTTCAACTAAAGAAGCTTAAATGCATTCAAACGCAAACACCCTATTTCCGGAGCACTTCGACACTGCATTTGAAACTCTGGCAGTCGCCGACATCAGGAAGCTACAGGAAACACTCTGGCAAGAGCAGTGGAAATATCTCGGCCAGAGTTCTGCTTTCTACCGGCAGAAATTCGAGGATATTCTTGCCAAGGACGTCACACTCGACGGCATTCAGGGTCTGCCGTTCACCGAGAAAGATGACCTGAGAGTCAGTCAGGAGATTTCCTATCCGACGGGTGAGTACGTCGCCTGTGCGGAAAAGGATATAGCACGACTACATCGTACCTCGGGAACTACGGGGCGCCCCTTGATACTGGCAAACTCACGACGGGATGCGCTTGACGTGGCCAAAGTAGGGGCCCGTTCGATGTGGGCGGCAGGGCTTCGTCCTAGTGATCGTGTGGTGCACTGCCTGAATTACTGTATGTGGACTGGTGGCTTCACGGATCACACGATTCTCGAGGCAGCTGGCGCTACGGTATTGCCTTATGGGACGGGTCAGACGAAGCAGTTGATTGAATCGATTCGTGACCTGAAGATTAATGCGATTTCCTGCACACCCTCTTATCCAGCATTGCTGGAAGAGGTGCTGCGAGAGCACTTCCCCGGTATCAAACCACGGGACCTGGGCCTGAAGCTGGGCCTCTTCGGTGGAGAGGCTGGACTGGACAACGTCGATTTTCGCGCCCAGATGGAAGAAAAATGGGGCTTTAAAGTACGCAACGCCAATTTCGGATTGTCTGAAGTGTTGAGCATCATTGGTGGCCAGACAGATTGGACAAACGATCTGTTGTTCCACGGGGCTGATGTTGTGTTCATCGAAATCATCGACCCTGCTTCACTGCAGCGACTAAAAATACAGGAAGGAGTTAGCGGGGAGCTGGTTTGCACCCACCTTCGAAAGCAATGCCAACCTTTGGTTCGATATCGCACAAGAGATGTCGTAACAGTTACAGGGACCGAGCCTGGCGTAGATGGCCGAACGGCGTGGCGATTCCGGGTCAGTGGCAGGACTGACGATATGTTTAACGTACGCGGCATTAACGTCTTTCCCAGTGCTGTGCGCGCCGGAATCGAATCTCAACCGGCACTGTGCTCCGGCCAGTTCCGCATCATGCTCCACGGCGATGGTCCCTATGACAGGGTTGATGTTCAGGCGGAGGCAACTCGCGAGTTGGGCCCCGAGAATTGGGTGGATGCCGCGAAGGCTCTGGAAAAAGCTGTGCGAGACCGCATCGGCGCGACGGCTGTTGTGCAAATGGTGCCATTCATGCATTTCCCTCGCACTGACGGCAAGACGCAATGGGTCCAGAAGGTCAGTAAATGAAATACGCTCGCATCGAAGGTCATGGCCCTATTTGCCACGTCATTCTTGATCGCCCGGAACGCTTGAATGCCATTAGTGGCGTCTTGCTTGACGATTTGCATGACGCGCTGCGCCTTGCGCAGTCGTCTGACGACGTCAAGGTCATAGTGCTGAGTGGCAATGGTCGGGCGTTCTGTGCCGGTGACGATTTAAAAGAGTTTGGTGAGCAGACAAAAAGTCCCGATTCAATCGTTCAGCATATTGATCGCATTCAGCAGATCACACGAGACTTGATGTTTGGCCCGAAACCCGTGATCGGCGCCATTCACGGTTTTGCCGTTGGTGGCGGCTTCGAATGGCTTCTCAACTGCGATCTGGTGATCGCATCTGACGACTTAGTTTGCTTCTTCCCCGAAATGGATTGGGGTCAGTTCGTTACCGGCGGTGTGACTCACCTGCTACCCCAGACGGTCGGCTATCAAAAGGCCATGGAACTCTGGCTGCTCGGCGAACGACAGAGTGCCGCCGATCTCAAGGCGCTAGGTTTGGTCAACTGGGTAGTACCGAAGCATCAGTTAATCGGGCGGGCATTCGAAGTCGCAACCGTTGTCGCATCGAAATCAGCATTCAGCGTAAGTAGGCTCAAGAGGCTTCTTACAACCCAGTTGAGTCATCAGCTTTCAGCCTCCCTCGAGCTTGAGAAGGATGCGACGGTGGCCGCGTTCTCGCGTTCAGAAGCAGCCGAGCGGGTTCAAAAATTCGGAAAAAAATAGGAGTATTAACGTGCTCATTAAGGCTATAACATTTGACTACTTCGGAACCTTGGTCGATGTCGACAAGGGTGGCATTAAGGGCATGGATACCGTGCTGAAGCTGGCTGGCATCCAAACTTCACTCTCGCCGACGGAGGTCTACCTCGATTGGGACGTTCTCAACGTCCAGGCTTATCGTGGTGGGAAATTCCGCAAGTACCGGGAGGTATCTGGTATTGCGATGGCTCAGTGTCTAGAGAAGCTGGAGACGGGGGTTTCCGCAAGGGTCGATATACCTCTCCTCACTGATGTTTTTCTAGGACATCTTGTAGAGGATTCTCCGCCGCATCCCGATGCGATTTTGGCGCTCGAGTGGATGTCCAAAAAATATCCTCTCATGCCCATTACCAATATGGATAGTGACCTTTGGCAGCGCAGCCAACTGGTCGACTTTTTTGAACACGTCACAACTGCCGAGATGGCCAAGGCCTACAAGCCTTCAGAGGCTATCTTCCGGCTAGCGATCGACCGCCTAGCTGTTGCGCCAGAACACATTCTGCACTGCTCTCTTGCCTCATGGGCTGACATCGATGGCGCCAAGCCCTTAGGCGTCAACGTTGCGTGGATCAATCGAGGCAATGAAAAGCTCGGCCCCTGGCAACCACGACCTGATTTTGAGTTCCCCACCCTGGCTGGTGTTCGCGAAAAGCTGGCCCTTCTGTAGTTTCAATCTAACGAAAGCAAATCATGCAAAAAACTTCATTGAATTTGGCGGCGACGATCATTGCAGTATTCTTGCCCACCGTAGCAATGGCTCAGGACATTACCATCAAAGTGGGGCATGCTGGCCCATTGAGTGGCACTTCCGCCGCAAGTGGCAAAGACAACGAACGCGGCGTGGCGTTGGCCATTAGCGAGTTGAACGCCTCGGATTTCAAGGTAGCTGGAAAACGCGTGAAGTTCGAACTTCTTTCCGAAGATGACCAAGGAGATCCACGTACCGGTGTCGCCGTTGCGCAGAAATTCGCGGACCAGAAAGTGACCTTTGTACTCGGCCATTACAACTCTGGTGTTTCGATTCCAGCTTCGCGGGTCTACAACGAAGCTGGCATTCCCGTAATCAGTGGTGCATCATCCAACCCGAAGCTGACACAGCAAGGTTACAAAAATGTTTTCCGGTTAGCGGCCAACGACAATGTGATGGGTGCGGCTATCGCCAAGTATGCCTCTACTCATGGAGTGAAGTCGGTAGCTGTTATTGACGACCGAACAGCCTACGGCCAGGGCGTCGCTGAAGTATTCTTGAAGACGGCCGAGGAGCTCAAGCTTAAAGTGGTCGGCCGCGAATTTACCACCGAGAAGGCCACTGATTTCAACCCCATCCTGACCAAACTGCGTGCCGAGAAACCTGATGCGATATTTTTTGGTGGCTATTACGCACAGGCCGGCCTGATGGCCCGCCAGATGAAGCAGCTCGCACTCGGTTCCATGCTGATTGGCGGTGACGGCATCTGTGCCAACGAGGCGCTGACGCTGGGCGCTACGGTACTCGAAGGAAGGTTCTTCTGCGCTCAAGGCGGAGCGCCGCTGAAAACCCAGCCGGGCGGCCCGGAGTTCAGCGCGAAGTTCAAGAATGCCTATGGCGCGGACATCGACGTTTACGCGCCGGCGTTCTATGTGGCCACCTTGGCTGCCGCCAAAGCCATGCAAGACGCGGGGACCACCGATCCAAAGCAGATCTCGGTGGCTCTGAGCAAGCTTAACTATGACAGCCTGCTGGGTAAAGTGAAGTTCGACGAAACGGGCGAATGGATTAACCCGCCGGTCACTATTTATACGATTGCAGCAGGAAAGCTTACGCCGGTCACGAAGTAGCAAAAAAGCCGCTATTTTTAAGAATAGCGGCTTTTTTTCATTGTGTTCAAGAGCAACTCTCTAAACATAGCGAATCCGTAGTAATGACTGGCTCAAAATCAACCAGGCAACAGGCAGCGCGATGAAATCAACTCAACAGGACAGTGATCTGTAATGACCGGTATTTGTTGCGTCATGCACCTGCTAGCCAATGAGCCGCCGCTAAGTAGGCTGAGCGGAATTGCACAGCTGTTTCCAGTTTTAGATGTTCGTGACAGGCAGGCTGTATGTGAGGGTTTGACCAGCACAGGAATGCCGGTTACAAAGATGCCCATAAGTGATCAGTTTTTTCAAAGCTCCAATCCGGGACTGAATTGCTTAGCCCAACCTGAGAAAAACCATCTAACTGACCATTGTGGACAGCAATAAGCCTTCAGCAATGAACGCGTCGGAACGCATATGGGAATATCTGACGCAACAATTTGCGGAAGATGGGCTCGATATTTGCATTGTCGGAGTACCGCCACGCTATCAAATATGGTGTGGCGATGTGCCTCTGGCGCATCCTCAGGTGCCCGGATTTCAGGCAGTCATTCTGAACAATGACTTGCAGATTGGGGAGAAGCTTCTTAATGACTTTTATTCTGTTCAGCTGAGCGGATCGTTTTGGGGTGAGCCTGGTGTGTTGCAAGGGGTGGCCTCTGGTTTGACCACAGGCAGCGCTGAACGAGTAGTTGTAATCGGCCGACGTCGCGACGGAGACGCAGGGCAACTCACTAACTCTCTAAAAAGAGTAGCGCTGCTTTGGCAAATTGCCCAGGAAACAGACGCATTAATGGATGCGCAGTCACATCAACTGTGCGAGCAGCAAGCCATCGTTGATCACATCACCGATGGTCTTTTAGTCGTGGATCGGGAGGGGGTTGTCAAGCACATAAACGCAGCGGCTGGTCGAATTTTGAGCTTAATTCCTGCACAAAGTGTTGGGCGGAAGTTTAGCGAACTCCTCGATTTCGAACCTATCATTGCCCCAATACTGGCAAGTGGCGTGGGTTACCAGGATCGCGAGTTGATCATCGATTCGCCAAAAAGGCACCTGCATCTGATCGACACTGCCGTCCCCATCAAGGATCGCCACGGACGTGTCGTGTCCATTGTCAACTCATTCAGGGAAATTCAAAGAGTCAGACGTGTCGCGGACAAATTTAGTGGCAGCCATGCGCGTTATACCTTCAATGACCTTATTGGGAACAGCGAATCTTTAAAGCGTGCTATTGATGCTGCCAAGAAAGCGGCACGGGGCTTCGCTAACGTGATGCTGCTCGGCGAAAGCGGTGTCGGCAAAGAGGTTTTTGCTCAAGCCATGCACAATGCCAGCGAAAGGTGTGAAGGGCCGTTCATCGCGATCAATTGTGCTGCACTACCTCGCGATCTTATTGAGAGCGAGTTGTTCGGCTATTCGCCAGGAAGTTTTACGGGAGCCAGAAAGGAAGGACGTCCTGGGAAATTTGAAGCGGCATCTGGAGGTACCATTTTTCTTGATGAGATTTCGGAGCTTCCTATTGACGTTCAAGCCAAACTTTTACGCGTTCTCCAGGAGCGAGAGGTCGTCCGTGTTGGCGAAAGTCGCGGGATCCCGATTGACGTACGGCTGATTTCGGCATCAAACCGTGATCTCCGCGCCATGTCCAAACTACGTGAGTTTCGCGAGGATCTTTATTACCGCTGCAATGTTATTGGTATTAACATTCCGGCTTTGCGCGACCGCCCTACAGATATTCCGGTTCTGACAAACTTTTTCATTGCCAAGTACGCGGGGCTGCTGTCAAAGAATGTATTTGGATTCTCCGCCGACGCGCTGGAGAGACTGTATAGCTACAACTGGCCGGGGAATGTTCGCGAACTTGAGAATGCTATCGAACGAATCATCAATCTCACAGAGCATGAGTTGGTTGAAATCGATGACTTGCCAGACGAGCTCCAACTTTACAAGCCTGCTCCGTCAAAGTCTCTTGAGCCAAATATGATCGCGCCGCGAAGCCTTCATGAGTTAGAGCGTGAAGCGATCACCTCCATGTTGAGCTATTGCGGGTTCAACGTCACTCTAGCCGCGAGAAGACTAGGGATCTCGAAACCTACGCTGTATTCCAAAGTGCGGGAGCACGGCATAAATCTCGAGCGTTGACCAAGACTTCATTGATTTTCAGGGCTGCCTGGTCATTTCAATAATCTATTTCATTCCTCGCAGAGTTATCTTCAAAGCGCAACGACTCACACTCGTTTGGAAGAAAAACGGAGAATTTAGGTGGTTGGCGAAGGAAAATCGTGTAGATGGCGGATTTGGCAGATAAAAGAAAAGATATTTCTAGTGGGAGTTAGGCATTCTCCTTACTATGAACAGCAGACTTCCCCAGTTACTTAAGGCCGTTCAAGACGGCCTAAATCCAGCTCAGGATGAGCATCCAGTCTCGCGTAACGGTGCGCAAATATTGATCGCCACGCTTGTAGAGCTGGGCGTCGATACGATTTTCGGTTACCCCGGCGGCGCTGTCTTGCCGATTTACGATGCGCTGTTTGAGCATTCGGGATTGCGTCATGTGCTGGTACGACACGAACAAGCAGCCGTGCATGCTGCTGAGGGGTACTCGCGTACAACCGGGCGAGTAGGCGTCGTTTTGGTTACATCAGGACCAGGAGTGTGCAATACCATTTCAGGCCTTGTCGACGCTTTATGTGACTCAATACCGATTGTCTGCATAAGTGGGCAGGTGTCTTCCTCCCTCATCGGTACTGACGCATTCCAGGAGTGTGACACCCTCGGTTTGACTCGGCCCGCCACTAAATGGAACTATCAAATCAGGGCTATCGGAGACATTGCCCGATCCGTTCGAAAGGCATTCGAGCATGCGGAAGGAAATCGACCTGGGCCGGTAGTAATTGATTTTCCGAAAGATATACAGCAGCAGAGACTGAGTGGTCGCGGAAATTGTGGCTTTCGGATAGCAAATTCGGCGGTACCCAGAATCCCGCGTGAAAAAATAAGAACCGCTTCCGAGTTGATCAGAACTGCTCGGAGGCCCGTCTTCTACGGAGGGGGAGGGCTCATCAATTCCGGAAATGCGGCATGTGGGATTTTTACCCGGATAGTCAGGTCCGTTGACTCTCCTTGCACTCTAACGTTGATGGGTCTGGGGGCCTTTCCTGCCAGCGATTCGCAGTTTCTTGGTATGTTGGGTATGCACGGGACGGTGGAGGCAAACATGGCCATGCATGAGGCCGATCTTATCGTCGCTGTTGGGGCACGTTTCGATGACCGAGTGACAGGTCGATTAGCTGACTTTGCGCCGCGCGCTCGAATCATTCATATCGATATCGATCCAGCCTCCATTAACAAAATCGTAAAAGTAGATGTGCCCATAGTAGGTGACTGCCATGCGGTCCTAACCATGTTGGAAGCGGAGCTGAATGGCGGAACCCATGCCGACCGGGCGGACTGGTGGAGTCGCATCAACGACTGGCGGGCGGCTGATTGCCTATCTTTCGAGGACGATCAAGATGCGATTCGTCCCCAGCGCCTATTTCAGTCTCTGAACAATCTGCTTCATCAGAACGAGAGCGATTGGATCGTCTCAACTGACGTGGGACAGCACCAGATGTGGGCCGCTCAGTATTTACAGTTTGATCAACCGAAACGGTGGTTGACTTCCGGGGGCGCGGGAACCATGGGTTTTGGGTTGCCGGCTGCGCTTGGTGCACAAACTGCTCACCCAGGGAAGACTGTTGTATGTGTCAGCGGCGATGCATCCATCTTGATGAACATCCAAGAATTGGCAACCGCTAAGCAACACAAGCTACCAGTAAAGTTGATCATCTGCAACAACGGCTACATGGGCATGGTACGGCAGTGGCAGCAGCTCAATCATGGAGGCAGATACAGCCACAGCTATAGCGACTCGCTACCCGATTTTGTCGCACTTGCTGCGTCATTCGGATGGGAAAGCGCTCGCGTCAGCGATCCGGAGAAGTTGAATGATGCTTTGAAAGCGTGTTTGGCATCTGAAAAACCATATCTGCTGGACGTGGCGGTGTCGGCGCAGCAGAACTGTTTTCCGATGATCGCAAGTGGAGCTGGTCATCACGAAATCATGCTTGCCGAAGATCGTATGTATAGAAACACTGCCAGTGCTGTTGTTCATGCCATGCTTCCGCGGGACCTGCCGGCGGCCATTGAACAGCTATAGCGGATCAAAACGAGTCGATCAGAGAGCAGGTAAGACCATTCGAATGTGTTCCCTGAATGCGCGAGAGTGCTCAAGCGGTTGCACAATGGGGATGCACTTAGAGAGTGTCAATTTAGCTGGAGTGTTAAGTGACAAAAAATTCAGAAAAATCATTCTGGAAGAATGCTAACCAGCATCTCATCCGGTATGGTGCAAACTTTGAACCGATGATCATCGAGCGCGCACACGGCAGCTTTGTCTACGATGCGGATGGCCGTCCAATTCTGGATTTCACCTCAGGACAGATGAGTTCCTTGCTAGGGCACGGGCACCCCGAGATATGTGCCGTGATTGCCGACCATGCGCGTAATCTGGACCACCTCTTCAGCGGTATGCTATCTCGCCCAGTCGTCGACTTGGCGACGAAGCTCGCTGAGATAACGCCGGTCGGTTTGGACAGAAGTCTGCTGCTAAGCACCGGGGGAGAGGCCAACGAAGCGGCGATCAAGATGGCCAAACTCGCAACTGGGAAATATGAAATAGTAAGTTTTTCCCAATCCTGGCACGGTATGACCGGCGGAGCGGCGTCGGCCACCTACAGCGCTGGACGCAAAGGTTACGGACCATCAGCAGTTGGATCTTTTGCCATCGCGGCACCCTATCCCTATCGCCCTCGTTTCGAGAGTGGAGGTAGATTTGACTGGAAAGCTGAGCTGGATTACGGCTTTGACCTGATTGATCGCCAATCCAGTGGAAATTTGGCTGCATTTATCGCTGAACCAATACTTAGTTCAGGGGGCCTGATAGACCTACCGGAAGGCTACCTTAATGCGTTGAAGAAAAAGTGCGAAGAGCGAAGTATGTTTTTGATCCTGGACGAGGCGCAAACCGGCGTAGGGCGAACCGGGCTAATGTTTGCTTTCGAACGCGATGGAGTGGTGCCGGATATTCTGACTTTATCGAAAACACTCGGAGCGGGGTTGCCATTATCCGCAGTAGTCACTTCAGCAGAAATCGAAGAGCGTTGTCATGAGCTCGGGTTCCTTTTTTATACAACTCACGTTTCAGATCCACTGCCGGCCGCAGTAGGTCTAAAAGTCCTGGAAGTGGTGGGGCGAGATGGTCTTGTTGAGCGTGCAAGAACGGCTGGCGCACGTTTGGAGAATGGCCTGCGCGCGTTGCAACAACGTTTCGAATGTATTGGAGATGTACGCGGCCGTGGTCTCCTGCTTGGTATTGAGATCGTTAAGGACCGCGAGAGCAAAGAAGCCGCTTCAAACTTCGGCGTAGCAATTACACGAGAGTGCATGAAGCTTGGGTTAAGCATGAACATCGTGCAACTACCGGGTATGGGCGGAGTATTCCGCATTGCTCCGCCACTTACCGTGAGCGATGAAGAAATTGACTTGGGCCTGGAATTGCTTGGCCGCGCCATTGAGAACGCGACTTGACGTCTCTTGCGTGCTCGTGATCTGTCCAGATGACAACAACCGCTAGTAATGGGGCGGTCGAAGTCATGTTGCTTGGTTAGTAGCTTGTCGTCCTCTCACTGACGTCGTAACCCCATGCAAGGCCCCGACTTTCGCTAATTTGGCTGCTAGCCCCAGTTGCCTTGCCCTGGCCGAATTTACACTCGCGTGTTTGACGTGACCGAAGCCACGCACTGCCTCGGGCAAACGGGCGAGCTCAAGCGTTAGCTTTGAACCCTCATTGCCGAGAAAAATGGTAGGCAAGGCCTGCGTTATCCATTCACAATACTCCTCGATCAGTGCGCGCTCCATGCGACGCTCTTCGGTGTATCCAAAGATATCAAAGGGGGTACCGCGCAAAGACTTTAGTCGTGCTAATACCCTGAACGCCACCATCACCCAACCACCATAGCGGCGCTTGATCAGATGGCCGTCATTGTCCTTTTTACTGAAGAGCGGCGGCGCCAGGTTGAAAGACACGGAGTAGTCGCCTTCGAATTGAGCCTCTAACAGTTGCTTGAAGCTTCCATCGGTATATAGCCGTGCTACTTCGTACTCATCCTTATAAGTCATCAGCTTAAAGAGGTTGCGTGCCACAGCTTTGCTGATGCTGTCTGTGAGTCGTCCAGCCTGGCGTTCTGCATCACGCACTTGTTCCACGAAAGTGGTATACCGCGCGGCATAGTCTGCGTTCTGATATGCCCTAAGAAATTCTGCACGCTTTTTCATCGTCATGGCCAGAGATTCGGGCAATTGAATGACAATCTTTTGCTCCTTCACTGTCAGTCGGTCCACTGCCGCCAGGTTCACCGCCGCCATGCGACCCCACTGCAAAGCCTGCTGATTGGCGGCGACCGCTACGCCATTAAGCTCAATTGCGCGCATTAATGCCTGCAGGGAAACCGGGATTGCGCCCCGCTGGAAGGCAAAGCCCAGCATGAACAGATTTGCCGCGATCGAGTCACCCATCAGCGCAGTTGCGATGCGCGTCGCGTCGATGAATTCGGCGCGCTCACCTACCGCTTCAGCTATCAGCGTGCGCACTTGCGTGGTCGGGAATTCCCAATCCGGGTTGCGCGCAAATTGGCCAGGTGGTTGCTCATGCGTATTGATCACGGCTAGCGTTCTGCCCAAGCTCGTCTTAGCGATCGCGTCAGCCGCACCTGCCGTCAGCAGGTCGCAACCCAGGATCAGATCGGCCTCACCCGTGGCGATGCGCTGCGCGCGCAGTTCCAGCGGCGTCCTGGCAAAACGCACGTGCGAGGTCACCGCACCGTTCTTCTGGCTCATGCCCGTCATGTCGAGCACGCTAACACCTTTTCCCTCCAGATGGCCAGCCATACCGAGCAGTGCACCAATTGTGATGACGCCCGTACCGCCAATGCCGGTGATCAGGATGTTGAAGGGGTGTGAGAGGTCGCAGACTCCGGGCAGCGGTAATGCATCGAAGTCTGCGGTGCGCGGCTGGCCGAACCCTGAAATACCCTTGGGTTTGCGCACCTTGCCGCCCTTGACGGTAACAAAGCTGGGACAGAATCCTTTGACACACGAATAGTCTTTGTTGCAGGACGACTGATCGACGACACGCTTCCGACCCAGATCGGTTTCTTTTGGTAATAGCGACGTGCAATTCGACTGCACGCCACAGTCCCCGCAGCCTTCACACACCAGTTCGTTGATGAACAGCCGTTCGTCCGGGTCTACCATCTCCTTCTTCTTGCGGCGCCGGCGCTTCTCAGCCGCGCAGGTCTGGTCGTAAATAATGACGCTCACGCCCTTGACCTCGCGTAGTTCGCGCTGTACTTCGTTCATCATCTCGCGCGGATGCACCGTGACGCTGTCCGGTAACTGGCTGCGATCGATGTAACGCCCCATCGTCTCGGTAACCAGGGCTATCCGGCCCACGCCTTCGGCCACCATCTGCTTTGCAATCGCAAACACGCTGATGGGGCCATCCACCGGCTGGCCGCCTGTCATAGCTACAGCATCGTTGTACAGTATCTTGTAGGTCATGTTGACAGGTAGGGTTCTGTTCGCCGCCACGGCCGCGCGGATTGCCAGGTAACCCGAATGGAAGTAGGTACCGTCGCCCAGATTGGCAAACACGTGTGGAACCTTACTGAAAGCTGCAGCGCCAATCCATGGCGCTCCTTCGCCACCCATCTGCGTGGTAAGTTTGTTGAACTCGGGATAAATCGCTGTCGCCATCACGTGGCAACCAATGCCGGCCAATGCAAAGCTGCCTTCAGGCACACGTGTGCTGCTGTTATGCGGGCATCCCGAACAGTAGTACGCCGGGCGCGCTGGTGTGTCGATGGCGCGTTTGAGAACCGCATCCTTTGCTTCCAGAAACGCCAGGCGAGCTTTAATCAGGTCATCTGTACTCGTCTCTATGCTCAATCGCTTAATGCGCGCCGCAATCACGCGCGCCACTTGCGCAACAGAAAAGTCTGCGCGCGATGGCAGCAACCAGTCACCACGACCTTTGTCGTTGTGAACGTTCCATTCGCCTCGTTCGTCAAATTTACCGATCACCCTTGGCCTTACGTCATCGCGCCAGTTATAGAGCTGCTCTTTTAGCTGATACTCAACCATCTGGCGCTTCTCTTCCACCACCAAGATCTCGTCCAGCCCACGCGCAAACTCGCGGATGCCCTCCGGCTCCAGCGGCCACGGCATAGCAACCTTGAACAGGCGGATACCGATGTCTGCCGCCAGCTGTTCGGTGATGCCCAACTCTTCAAGTGCATCAAGCACATCCAAATAGCTTTTTCCGGAGGCGACAATGCCCAGTCGTGCCTTGGCTGAATCAATAGTCACACGATTGAGGCGGTTGGCTCGCGCGTAGGCCATGGCGGCATAAATTTTGTAGTCCTGCATCAGCGCTTCCTGCTTTCGCGCCTGTACGCCCAGCGTGTCGGTAGACAACCTGGCATTGAGGCCGCCCTCGGGCAGCGCAAACTCCTCGGGCTGCATGATGGTCGTGGCAAACGGATTGGCCTCGATCGACGCACTCGACTCCACTGTGTCGGCCAGCGCCTTGAAGCCCACAGCGCACCCCGAAAACCGTGACATGGCCCAACCATGCAAGCCCAGCTCGATGTATTCCTGCACGTTGCAGGGGTAAAGCACTGGAATCATCGATGCGCTGAACACGTGATCGCTCTGGTGCGGCAGGGTGGACGAATACGCGCCGTGGTCATCGCCGGCCACCAGCAGAACACCGCCGAACTTGGCCGTACCCGCGTGGTTCA
Source organism: Polaromonas sp. P4_F4 (assembly GCF_056401355.1). Lineage (NCBI taxonomy): Bacteria > Pseudomonadati > Pseudomonadota > Betaproteobacteria > Burkholderiales > Comamonadaceae > Polaromonas > Polaromonas sp. P4_F4. The sequence goes on from NZ_JBFUJO010000005.1 coordinate 129,250, forward strand.
TGTGCTTGAGAACGTCAATGCTTCGGTCCACGCCTGGGCCCTTGGCGTACCACAAGGCAAATACCCCGTCATAGTCAGAATCTCCTAGCAGGTGGAGTTGCTGTGTGCCCCAGACCGAGGTCGCAGCCATGTCTTCGTTTATGCCCGGAATAAACCGGATATGGTGAGCACTGAGGTGCTTTTGAGCAGACCAGAAAGCTTCATCTAAGCCCCCAAGTGGTGACCCCCTGTAGCCAGACACGAAGCCGCCAGTATTCAAACCGCTGGCCAGGTCTCTAATCCTTTGAATAAGTGGAAGGCGAACAAGCGCCTGGATACCGCTGAGGTAAATACGGCCGCTTTGAGCCAGGTACTTATCTTCGAGGGAAACCGCACGAAGATCTGCAGTGATGGTGCCAGCCGTTGGAGCAGGTGAAACGTCGAGGTCGGACATGCTTATACCTGGTAAGGTAGTTAAGATTTCGGAAGCACGGGATTGCCGTACAACCGCTATGGGGCCTTCCGAACGGGTAAGTCCAGATGGCATGCACGAGTATCCGTCGATGGAAGAGTAAAGATTTTCCGTATTGCTGACTGAACCCTGCTGCTTCAAAAAAGCTTTCTGTTTTCTGAGGATTTCTAGATAATTCCTCGGCATGGACAAACTTGATCGAAAAATTCTTGCGGAGTTGCAGCGAAACGCTCGCGCTAGCTTGCAGGACATCAGCCAAGCAGTAGGACTCAGTAGCACACCGTGCTGGACCAGAATGAAGCGCATGGAGGAGACCGGCGTCATAGAGCGCTATACCGTCAACCTCAATGCGCAAGCGCTAGGCCTGGGCGACACGGTGATGGTGCAGGTGACGCTGGATAGTCACTCTGACAACACTCTGGAAAAGTTCGGTGAGACGCTAGCTAGCATTCCTGAAGTCATAGAGGCCTATCTCGTGTCCGGAGAGTACGACTACCTGCTGCGTGTGGCTGTCAGGGATACCAAGGACTATGAACGGCTGTTGCGTGAAAAACTTTACAAGATCAAGGGCATTCGACATAGCAAATCGAGCTTTGTTCTGAGGACCCTCAAGAAGGCCGATTTACCACTAGACAGCTAACATCTCTGTGATGAGCCGTTTCGGGTACCGTCATAGTTGGTACTCGCGCGTACTCTCTCGTTCCTGCAGCTGCAGATCGCCTACGAAGACGTTGCAATCGACTGACGTTGCTCTGCGCGCCGAAGTCTCCTCGAAGAAATACTCCTCTCCAATCACAGTGCGTAGTAAAGCTCTCGGTCGTAAAGATCTTGTACGTTCATTTTCTTTACGGTAGCGATTATTTTTGACGCACGTTGAGTCGCAAGGGCGGAAACGTTCCGGAAATTTGAGGGTTACTACTGACTGATGTGTATGGTGAGGCTGGTGGCACAGTCCTTGCGAAAAAGCAGGAGAACCTCCAAGCCCTCCACCGTTATGTACTGTCTCAGCTGAGAACGAGCCGCAGCCCGCACAATTTCAGGTCCTCGTAGAGGCAGCGGAAGAGGCAACACCGACGGAGCAGAGTGAAGCAAGTGACCTGACGGTTATCGAACGCACGCCAGCAGCCAACATAGTAGCCATGCAAGTTGCTATCGAAGAAGAGGTAGATTTCGCGACATTTAGAAAGCGCTACTGGCTCAATGATCAGGGAGGCGTTTCACCAGCGCCATGGTCTGAATTTCATTTTTCTATAAAGATTGGAAGTCTTTCAGATAGAGCGTGGTCGCAAGGAGAGCTGGGAATTGCTTACCTATTTAGTAGAGCAGCGTCCAAACTGGGAGTAAAAACCCACCTTGATCCGGACGAGCTTTTCTTTGCGGAAAAACTGCTTGAAAATCCCGCGAATATTTCCGCAGCAAGGCTTCCAAGTCGAGTTTCACGCCTTCGGCAGTCGGCCGAGTCAGAAGTGAAGAGCCCCACTCTCGGTATTTCCCTGCTCCTCGAAGCTCTTGCACCGACCCATCCGTTCGCGCTTACCGCAAGCGAAGTTACAGATCTAGTCAATCGTGCCAACTACTCCGAACCCACGTTAAAGGCAGTTGTCGCTTTCTTGCTTAACGGATGGGCTTCGGCCTTCGATCCACTAGACGTACTTCGCAACAGCATTCAACAGGCGGCAAAAGCAAGCCCGGCAGCACTGGCAAATATACTTTCAAGTGCTCAAGAATATCTGAGAAATGAGATAGCCGCCCAATGGAGTGCGGCGGGAGGGAGATTGAAACACACTCACTCAAGAAAAGCTTGGACGGACTTCCTGACCGTTTAGGATTCAATCAACACTTTGTGGCTCGCAATGTACCTCCGGCGAATTTTGAATCGAGTCTGGCGCAGGGTATTAGGCTTTTTGGTGGAATAGACAGTGCGGGCTGGAGCACATTTCTGAATCTGAAATCTGAGCGACCAATAATCGCTATTGGTGGCGTGGATTTGCTTACCCTGCTCTCCAACTATGGCGCAAACCTGCGCAAGGGATTCCACTCTTACCTTTGCTCGAGCCGGGTCCGATCTTGTCTCCACCAGGATCTGCATCAACGGCGCGTAATCTGTCGGAGGTGTGGCGCCTTCCGGCTCATCGAAAGAGATTCTGTGGGACGACCTTTCAGCGGGCTTTAGGTCAATGTCCCATTCCGCTGCGATTGTGTCCAAAAAAAGATTGGGGTTGAGTTCAATCGCATTGATCAATGTGTATGCGCTGTCCGATATTTGCTTCCGTTGCTCAATGACAAAAAAGTCGAACTTGCGGGTTTGCTCACGCGTTGCAGGATTATCGAGTTTTCCCCAATTTCGCGTTGCCACCTGCTTAAACGCTTGCTCGGTATCGTCCAGTAGGTTGTACGCATTGGGTTTATTCAACCACTCGTTAAGATATAGGTCAGCCGCATCGATCATCGTTGCCGCTCGTTGGATATCTTGTTTATCTCTATTCATAAGAGCGGCGATATCGTCGTCATTCATGCGTTGAGTTCGCAGATCTCGCACTGCACGTCCAAGCGCCGTCCACTCATAAGGCAGCTTCGTTTCAGGCTGCATTTGCAGGCCTATCTCGAGCTCGAGAATTTCCCTTGTGGTCGCGGACTCGGGAAGAATTAAGCAATTCACGTTGGCGAAACTTCCGTAGGCAGTCCGGTCTGCTTCATAGAGTTCACGCATTGCGCAAAGTCGTCGATTCCCGTTTACCACAACTCCGTCAGCGGTAAGTATTAAATGCTCGGTTTGCTCAGCTACTCTCGCCAATTCGTCATAAATCGGTTTAATACTTTCGCCGCTCCCTCGCTTCGCTTGGTGAAGAAGCAAATCATGCTGCTCTTGCTGCACCGATGGATCTTCTCGTTTAGAGCTGCTAAAGAAACCTTCTGGCACCTTCCCCGAGGCGATCAGACTGAGTTGTTGGTCTCGCGTGCGATAGTTCTCTAAGCGATAGACTGGGTAGTGTTGCGGCAGAGATATCACCGGCAAAATGTCTCTTCCGCCGCGAAATTTATGCTCTTGACGAACAGACTTAGCTTGGAGAGCCTCCTTAACGCGCATGGCTATTTCGGTCATGCGGTCCGTTGGATCCTTCAACCGGATTTTGTAATTTGCAGTCATTGAAAACGCCGTAAGTTTAAATTTGTGGCATTCCCTTAAAGGCCAAAAAACGGCCTCAACGGGGTTGAAGAGATCGATCACCAAGTCAATCTGGGTCATCATGCCACGGTTCAAATGCGGTGTTCGTCACCTCTACTCACGTGTTGTCAGTGGAAACCACTATGGCTACCAAGAAACTTGTGAATTTTCACAATTCATCCCGTCTTTAAAGCAGGCTTGCGGCCCGTCGTCGTTGAGTCGGCGTGGCTTGATGCTCGAACTCGAATCGCGCGGGGCCGCGGTCAATCTTGCAGCGAAATGCCGGAAAGTGTCGCCGTGGCTGTGTGGGTGACGGTCAGCGAATTCCAGCGCTCGCAGCCGATCACATCTCTATGTTTCGCCAGGGCTCAATATGCTACAAGGCACTATCTCACCGATCTGGCCATTGCCCCTGGAACGCCAAGGCAAAAAATCAACCTCGCTCACATAAGCTCAAAACAGATCCGGCGTCTCAGGCGGACGAGCCATCCTCACACTACTACTCTTTGGAACTCTGGGTGGCCATGGCGCTGCAAAAGCGTCCAATGGTCCTTGCCATTGCTCGCGGCAACTTACAGTAACAGGCTGCAATGTGGCGTCGATTTCGATGTTCGCTACACCCATACCCGGCCAACAGCCGCCGGTCAAACGTGTGCCGCCGAATGCCTGCAAGAGACTGACAGCGGCTGTAGAGATTTCCGAAATACTCGCTCCATACCCGGCGTTGACATCGGCAGGTTGGGTGTCGGCAATGTGGCGTCGATTTCGCTGATCGCTGCACCCGCACCCGGCCAGAAGCGGGTATTGGCGAACGGCGGCTTCCGGGAAACACAATTACAAGGCTATGGCTGCCAACGGATGCCCATTCACGGTGGAATCCTGTCAATTCCTAGATATGCCTGAAGTTTCGCCTTGCGAAATTCCTTACGCCGTCCGAGAGCCGATCACAATGTGCTTTTCATGAACGTCCAAGCTAGGCTACAAATCGCGCCCAAGCAAAGCTGCTTTGAGGTCCTTCGAAGCCCTATAAAGGGGTACATATCCACGCAGCAATATTTGGGTGCTGCGCAAATACGCCGCACTGCTGATCTCGATGGAAACGGCACGGGCACGCGCCACAACCGTGGCCATCAAAAGCCCGGCGGGGTTTTCAATACTGACTTCGATGTCGGAAAATTCCCCCATCGGTACCGCGATGCCTTGCGCAATGCGATGGGCCACCGAACCTGGAATCAACGCCGCCGCTGCCAGGCAGCACGCGCCCGACACCGCCATCGACACATGGGCGGTCTGCGGCGTGAAGTAGCGCACCGCCAAATGGCCCCCGTTCAACGGCGCGCCGATGATGCACACCTTCGGCACGGTCTCGCTGCGCTGCATGTCGTCTTCCGTCATCAACTGGCCATCGCGGCGCTTCAACCCCATCCGCAGACCCGCCGCAATCCACACCCGCCGCAACGCGGCCATGAACTCCAGGTCGGCTTCCAACGCTTGCGCAGGTTCGTGCGCGGTCTTGCCAAATTCGGCCGCGTCCGCAATCACCATGGGCACCGCTACATCCACACAGGAAACCGTGTGTCCGTCGATGACGTTGCTCGGCGCTCCTGTCGGCAGTAGCAGCCCCGTCTTGGCTCCGACCGGGTCTTTCAAAAACAAATCTACGCCCGGAAATGCACCGTCGACGCCGGGTATCTCCACCATGACGAAACTGCCGTTCAATTCACGCGTCATCCGCGCGGTCGAGATGACGCCGGTGTTGACGTTTCGAATTTCAATGCTGACCGGCCCGGTTGCTGGCAGATCACTTCCCATCAGCCCGGTATCCAGCGCCCAAAGGGGCAACGCGGCGGACATGTTGCCGCAGTTCACACTCCAATCGATACCGCTGTGGTTGCCCGCCAATTGCGCCAGAGTGCTGACCAGCCGCGGCCCCGCTGGTGTTGACTCCACATCGGCGAAGAAAACCTTGTTGCTGGTCGCCGGACCGCGCCCGAGACCCGTCACCTGCCGATGGCCCGGGATGCGCCCTTCGAGCGGAACGCCCATCAGGTGGCGTAGCAATTCCTCGCGTAGCGTCAGGTCGGCCGGTGCTGCCCGGTCCCACAACACCAGACCGGTTGAAGTGCCGCCACGCATGTGATGCACTGGGAACTCCACCGTGCCCGACTTGAGTCGGGGTTTCAAATTGAACACGTTTTCTGGTAACGCTTCTGGTGACAGCATAAGGAAATATTCAAAATGGAAATATGCTGCGGCGCGGTCTCACCGGATTTCGACGGTGTAGTGAAAACGGTCTGCGGGCACGTACGAGATGCGCCACTCGACCACTGCGCCGCCATGGTCGTGCATGGTGCGCTCGATGCGCATGCACGGCGTCGCCGGGTCTACGCCAAAGATGGCCGCGTCGTCCTTGGAAAGCACACCCATGGACAACTCGTCCACCGCCCGCGAAACGACAACGCCGCACAAGCTGTCATACAGCGGATACAGGAGCGGCGGGGATTCCCGGCGTAGGAAGGCTTCCAGCTTGGCGAACCGCTTCAGCGGCAGCCAGATGTGCTCGACGAGCACCACCTCTTCGCCGTAGGAGCGTGAACGGTGCAGGTAAAGGGTCTTTTCAGAAGCCGCGCGGAGTTGCAGCTTCTCGCGGGCGACTTCATCGCCGGTTTCCGAGCGCAGCGCGATGATGCGTCCCGTTGGCAGTTCTGATTGTTCGGCCCCGCGGAAGCGCACGAACCGCAACATCGAGGCCCGCTCGAAGGCGCGCGTCACGTAAGTCCCCTTGCCGTGAATGCGCTCCACCACGCCTTCCTGTTCTAGCGCCTGGATGGCCTTGCGCATGGTGCCCAGCGAAATTGAAAACTCAATTGCCAGCTTTTCTTCGCTGGGGAGTGCTTCTCCCGCCTTCCACACCCGGTCAGCGATCCGTCGCATCAACTCGTCGCGCACTTGAACATGTCTGGGAAGGCGCTGGTCGATAGCGACCGGAATGGAATTTGGATGAATTGTCATGGTGTCATTCTTCGTTTCTTCTAATTTTACGGGAAAACCCTCGTTTGCTCTTCTAATCATGTTGTCCTATACTCCTACATAGGACATAAAACAAACCAGCGGATTCAGATACAAACCAGGCTGCGTGCACCAGTGTCGAAAGCCGAGGTATTTTTGTAGTCCTCTTCCTTGCCGCCCATGCGGCGTTCCCATTTTCCCCTCGAAGACAAAAGGATTTGAAGTGAAGAAATTAATGATGGCTGCTATAGCTAGTGTGATGACGTTGTGCGTCAGTGGGGTGGCAGCCCAAGCCCAGTTTCCCGACAAGCCGGTCAAAATCATCGTCCCCTTCGCGCCGGGAGGCAGTTTCGATCTGATTGCACGCGACCTATCGACCAAACTCGCTGCCCTATGGGGTCAGCCAGTCGTCATCGACAACCGGGCCGGCGCCGGTGGCAACATTGGAGCGCAGGCAGTCATCGCCGCGCCGGCTGATGGCTATACGCTGCTGTTCTGGGGCGATGGTGTGTTGGCCAATCCGCTGCTGTACCCGAAGCCACCCTTCGATGCCATCAGAGATTTGTCGGGCATTGCTTTGGTGGCGACGGCACCACAGGTGCTGGTCAGCAATCCCAAGAGTGGCCCCAACACCATGAAGGAAGTACTGGCAGCCAAAGAGCCGCTGAACTATGGCACCGCCGGCAACGGTTCGCCCGGCCACCTCGCGGCCGAGCTGATGAAACGCGAAGGGGCAAAACAACTTAGTCATGTCCCATACAAAGGCGGCGGCCAAGCCTTGACTGATTTGATGGGTGGGCAAATCCAGTTGGTATCTACCGGCCTTCCCGCCTGCATCACCTTCATCAAGAGCGGTCGCATTCAAGCCGTGGCGGTGTCGTCGAAGGCGCGCATCAAGAACTTGCCCAACGTCCCGACGGTGTCAGAGACGATTCCCGGCTACGAAGTGGACACCTGGTTCGGTTTCATGGCACCGAAGGCAACACCGGACGCCGTACGCAACAAGGTGGCTTCCGACCTCCGCAAAGTCATGGCGGACCCCGCACTGCAAACGAAGCTCATCGCGGGTGGCTTCGTCCCGACCATCAGCACACCAGTGGAACTCGACGCCAAGATGGTGAAGGACCTGGCGTTCTGGCGTGCCCAGGTCGCCAAATCAGGAGCACGCGCGGAATGAGCGGCAGGCTTTTGCGGCAGTATGGCCCGAGCGTGACCGCCAGACAAATTCGGGTGACGGCAGACGATGGATGCGTGCTGAACCTCCGCGTGCTGCGCGAGGCGCAGTTGAAGACCGCCACACCGGTGGTGTTCGTCCACGCGCTGGCGATGGACGGCGACATGTGGCAAGGCGTGGTCGACGCGCTGGACGAGGACAACAGCCTTTTGAGTGGCGGCATGTACGCGTTGGACTGCCGCGGACACGGCGCGTCTGGAGCCTCGGAAGGCAGCTTCACCACGAAACGGTTCTCCAAGGACCTGGCGGACACCCTGGATGCACTGAGCGCCTCCCGCGCCCACATCGTGGGGTGCTCGATGGGGGGCACCGTAGCGCTCGGGTTTGCCGGTGGTTTTGCGGCCAGGGTGGCGAGCTTGACCGTTATCGATGCCACGGCCTGGTACGGCCCGGAGGCGCCGGCCAACTGGGAAAAGCGCGCTGTGGCCGCTTTGAACGGAGGCATGGTTTCCCTGGTCGACTTCCAGTTGGCGCGCTGGTTCAGTCCTACATTTTTGCAAGAGCAACCTGATCTGGTGCGTGCATCCGTCGGCGTGTTCACCGCGAACCGCGTGCAAGCTTACGTCGGCAGTTGCCGGATGCTGGGTCAAGCCGACGAGCGGGCGGCCCTGGCGAACTACAACGGCCCGGCCGCGGTCGTCGTCGGCGAGGAGGACTACGCTACACCGCTGGCCATGGCAGAGGACCTCGCGTCGCGGCTGGTGGGCGCCCGGTTGACGGTCATTCCCGGCACGCGCCACTACACGCCGCTGGAGGCGCCGGCTCTGGTGGCGGCATGCATCGACAAGGCCATCGGCCGCGCTGGCACCGGCCCGGCTCAATGAGAACCGCAGACGACATCAATCACCAATCCAACGGAGACAACATGAGTTCAAACCTTCACCGCCGCCGGTTCCTGCTGGGTGCAAGTGCATTCACCGGCCTCGCACTGGCTGGCTGCGCCACACGCCCGCCGCGCACCGACGTCTTCGATGCGCATTGCCACATCATCGACACGCGTTATCCCATCATCGCCAACCAGGGCTATACGCCGCCGTCGTTCCCATTGGAGGCATACCAGCAGCAGACGCGGCCGCTTGGTGTCACGGCAGGGGCCATCGTGTCGGGCTCATTCCATGGCAACGACCAGACCTACCTGCGTGCGCTGCTCCCTCGGCTCGGGCCGCGCTGGGTGGGCGTGACCCAGGTGGCGCCGGACGTGCCGGACGAGGAAATTACCAGTCTTGCTGCAATTGGCGTTCGCGCACTCCGGTTCAATATTTTCCGCGGCCGCATCGATGCCGTGGACGACATCGTGTCGCTGGCCAACCGGGCCCACGCTGCCGGCCACTGGCATGCCGAAATTTACGCCGATGCTGCGGCGCTGCGACCCCATGTTGGGAAGCTGTCCAAGCTCCCACAGATTGTCATCGACCACATGGGCATGACGGAAGAAGGTCTGTCGGTGGTGCTTGACCTGGTGGACGCCGGCGCGCGAATCAAGGCAACGGGGTTTGGCCGTGTCACGATGAATGTATCCAGAGCCATCGAACGTATCGCCGCCCGCAATCCGAATGCCTTGATGTTCGGTACGGATCTGCCCTCAACCAGGGCGAAGCGGCCGTTTGAAGTTGCAGACATCGCATTAGTCAAAGACGTGCTAGGACCAGCGCTATCCAAAAGGGCGCTTTGGGACAATGCAGTGAGCCTGTACCGACCATCCGTGTGATATTGCCCGCAGTGCCGCGCTGAAATGCTGAGGCCTATTGCGACAACCTTTCATCCCAACGTTACCAGCAGCGGCAATCAACATCATGTCAATTTCTACTGAAATCATCAATACCTTCGCGCCGACTGGAAAACTGCGGGCGTCCATCAACCTGGGCAATCCCATCCTGGCGAACATGGGGAAGGACGGCAAGCCGTTCGGCGTGTCGATTGATTTGGCCCATGAATTCGCGCGTCAACTCGGAGTCGTGGTCGAGCTGGTGGTGTTCGACACCGCCGGAAAATCAGTGGAGGCGGTGACGAATCAAGATTCCGATTTCGGCTTCTTTGCGATTGACCCGGTGCGGGGCGCAGACATCGCGTTCACAGCCCCGTACTTGCTCATTGAAGGCGCTTACCTGGTTAAGGATGCGTCGCCGATACGCGACAACACCGAAGTCGACCGCCCCGGCAACCGGATCGTGGTGGGTAAAGGCAGCGCGTACGACCTTTACCTCACACGCGAGATCAAGCAGGCCCAGCTGGTTCGGGCACCTACCTCACCAACTGTCGTTGACACTTTCATTAAGCAGGGAGCCGAAGTGGCAGCTGGCGTGAAGCAGCAACTCGAATCAGACACGCATCGAATTCCCGGACTGCGTCTGCTGCCTGGCTGCTTCATGGTGATCCAGCAAGCGATGGGCATCTCAAAAGGACGTGGCGAAGCGGCCGCGTTGCTATTGCACCATTACGTGGAAGACAAGAAGGCCAACGGCTTCGTGGCAGAAGCACTGGCTCGACACGGTATTCAAGGCGCATCGATCGCATCGGAAAAAACATAACGAAACTCGTCAAGGTGGAGAAGCGTAGCAACCCGGCACACCGGAACCATTCTTGTCGATGACAACTGGAGTTGGCGTACCTTGCACTGGACGATGCTGATGATCGTCCGTTGATCATCGACCAACCCGAAGAGAACCTCGATCCGAAGTCGGTCTTCGATGAACTGGTCTCGTTGTTCGTTGCAGCTAAGTCGAAACGGCAGGTGATCATGGTTACCCACAATGCCAATTTGGTCATCAACAGTGACGCGGACCAAGTCATCGTAGCTGACGCGAGCTCATCTTCTGACGGCGGTCTTCCATCGTTCAACTATGTTGCCGGTGGACTAGAGGACGCCGGGATACGCAAGGCCGTGTGCGACATACTCGAAGATGGCGAAAAAGCATTCAGGGAGCCCGCGCGTCGTCTTCGAGTACGGCTCGAACGGTAACGGCTCTCAATTGAGCCTGGTCAGATCCCGTGGCAGGTCAATTAAAGCGCTGACTTCAGCCATCGCTGCATTGTTGACTTGAGCGCGCCGGGTCTGGAATGTCAGCTTTGTTGCGGTCAGTTACGCCATGTGTATTTCCGGTTTGGGCACCTTGCTGGCGGCGACGAATGACGGCTGACTGGCATGCCAAAATTCAAAACTGAGCTTCCAGAAAGCAGCCGTTGGTCAGTACCCGCTTTCGCTGCAATCCAGTCCTTCATATCTGCGTCATCGATGACTGCAATGGGTCGCCAAGAGCCGGTCATGAACGACCGTTGACTGGAAATCAATTGGGTTGCCGGCATTCCGACACCGCCGATCGGCAGCAAACAACCGTATATCACGCCCCGGCCTCCTTGATCGTAATTGTCGACCGCTGGCGATTCTGTGGACGCCTCTTCCGCATGCCGGCCCCGCGCACCGAATGCCGGGCTTTTCGAGGTTCTTACGTCTGCTCAGGACCTCAAAGCGGCCGCATGATGGTCTTCGAAGCAGACATGGTCAACCGAACAGCAAACAGGTGGACGAAAATAGCCCTATGCACACGCACCCCGCAACGACTCGCCCGCTCCCAACACAGCTAGAAACTGATCGCTTAATCCTGCGTCCTTGGCTCGACGGCGATCGCGCGCCTTTCTCGGCCATGTCAGCTGATCCCGAAGTGATGGCGCACCTGCTAGCCTTTGTTTCGCCTGAGGCCGTCAACGGCTGGATCGCTCGCCAACAAGCTCATCTGGAGGCGCACGGCTTTTGCTTGTGGGCCATCGAGTCCAAAGAATCGGGCGAGTTCATGGGTGCGGCCGGGCTGCTGCACATTGGCTACGACGCCCATTTCACCCCCGCCGTGGAAGTGGGCTGGCGTGTGGCCCGCCGATTCTGGGGCAACGGATATGCCCCAGAGGCCGCATGCGCGGCCATTAGCTTCGGATTCGAGCACCGCGGGCTTCAAGAGATCGTCGCTAACACGGTGCCGACCAATCGCAATTCGCGCCGTGTGATGGAAAAGCTCGGCATGTCATACGACCCTGTGGACGATTTCGACCACCCATTGGTGCCGGCGGACAACCCACTGCGAAGACAACTTCTGTATCGGCTACCACGCGAACGTTGGTCGAGGCGCCCAGAATAATCCACATCTGATTCCGCCAAGGAGTTGCACGCTACCGTAAGCTGATCGCCGAAATCTTCGACTAGTGGACTGTAACGATTGAATCGGAAGCGCTCTACACAGGGAAAAGTTCACTCTCTTTTCTCCGTTACAGGCCACTAGATACTCACTCTCGACTCAAAACGACTAAGTGCTTATCAATAGTTACCGATATCGTCTACAGTCGCTCTGATCGGGGGTTTTTCGTCGTATGCCGTCTTACGACGAACGACCTCTGCTGATGTCAATCGGAAGTGGTCATGGGGAAGTAATCCTTGTTTTTCAATCCGGCGAATTGCACCAAGGGAAAACGACCCATGAGTGAAATCCAGCTTGACTTCGCGAAGGTAGAGAGCCGCAAGCAGTGCTCGGCCATTTTTCAGCAAAAGGGCCTCCCAAGGTGCGAGTAAAAGGAAATCGAGGGTGCCGTTGGTGCTGGTATGGGCCACGCACAACTTCCCCGCACAGCGCAAGCAGCGGTTCAACATGCCCACGCCCGCGCGGTCCGGGCCGCCACTGATCATGTCCGCAGGCAATAGCACTGGTGAAGCGCAATGCGGACAAGCATCCTCAAGAAGGCAGTAGTGTTCTGGACACCAACGCCAGGCCTTGAAGCGCCAGTGCAGGGGAAGATGCTTTTCCCTCTGCCCAAACAGACACGACGGGCAAAAGCGATAACGCGGAGCCCCTTCATGAGAGAAGAGATACTTGGCTCCCTTGCGATCCAAGCTGGCAACCCCGAGGAACATCTTCCGGATGAGATGAAAGTCCTTATGCGGCAGACCGCAAAGTCCCGCGATGCGCCGCATATTCCCCCGTACAAAGGCAATATCTGTATCGCCTTTGAGAGGCAGCTCAAAGTACTTAAGGAGCTCGCTCAACGAAATACCTTGGCGTAGCGCCAGCCGGCTTAGCCACGAGCTTGGTGACTCTGCCATCTGTAGCGCCGGAATCCCAACCAACTCTTTCTTGTATTTAGACATGGGACCACCCGAAGTCGATTTGGCTAAATTCGGGCATCCGCCCCATCATGCGGCCAGTGAGCACCTCGCCGTATAAAGCACTGACCAGGTAGCGCGCGACCTGGCGCTCACTCTCATTGACGGATTGAAGGGCAATCTGCTCGATCAGCGTTCTACTGACCAAAGGTTCGAGCCCCTGCCAAGCGGTGGTGCCGCCAATGGCTACTGCGCGAAGCCGGCCTATCCCCCTGGTAGCGACTTGCGCCCAGTAAGCAGTCCGAGCTGTCCGTCTGGTGATGCAGCTTGGACAAGGTTCAAAGGGCCTGGCCCGACTACCAAACGCGTGGACAATGCCGAGAAGACCACCCAACCCTAATCCACCGAGCCAAAGGGGGAGCTGACATGCAGCCAGAGCGCTGAGCTTGTCAGTGGTTTCGGACCAGTTTTCAAGCAACGAGGACAGCGCAAGCGCATCCGGCAATTCTGGGGAAATTGGCTGATTTTTTCGTTCAAAAGGCCGGCCGCACTGGCACAAGTCGATTGCCGGGCGGTCCCAGCGTAATACGGACTTGCAGTAAGAACAGGCGTCGATCAACGGACAGCTGTGGCGAGTGCATGCAGTCACCAAGGTCATTTCCCAACCAAGCCGGCATAGACCATCGAGGTGAACACAGTGAGGGCAGATCTGTGGCTCCCGAAGCCGAAGCTGGTTTCGAAATAGAAACACCTCGCCCGCCTGGCTATAACACCGCCGCCCGTTAGACCGCCGCTCGCCTGCCAAGGCATTGGCAAGCCAGCCGGTGGAACACCCCAAGATCCAGGCTAGTTCCGGGGCGTAGCGGGCATCCAGCGGCTTGCCATAGCCGATGCCCGCACTACGTCTAAGCCAATGGAGATTCAAGCCATTCTGGCGCACCGCGCGCAAGCAGTAGCCGGAGCCGGATTCGCCCTCGAGCGGATCGGCACGGATAGGAAGTTGTTCATGCATAGGGGTTGGGGGACGCGCAGTCAAAGCCCTGTATGGATGTGAATCCCTTGGCGAGCGAATGCACGTCCAAGCTAGACAGCCCTGCGTTGGCGGCCACCAACGCGCCTTCCGTCAGAAGGCGTTTTATGCGCCGCGGGCTTCCCCCGGTGGCAACATGCAGCCGCGCGCCTTCCTTTGGATCTTCTAGAAGGCTAAGGTCAAAAGTCTGACATTGCTTCCTAAATGCTCTGAGGAGACCCATCCACTCTTTGTCAGCCGCAAAGTACCGCAGCTGATGGCGGGCTGAGATGCGGTCGCCCAGATGTGAATCCACGGAATCCAGTCGATCAAGCGCATCCGTGCCAGCAAGAACCAGCCCGACCTTGCAGTCATCCATCAGGTCACGCAAAAAAAGTGTGGCACTTGGTTCGGAATCAGCGCCGAATCGAAGGCGCTGGTTCAGCAGCCGATGCGCCTCATCGATAAATATCAGGCGCGTTCCTTTCTCCCGGATCAAGTCCTGGACGAGGTAACTTCTCGCATACACGGTCCCATTGGAGCCAGACCTGAATGGGTATTTATATGCGCGCAGCAGAGCGCCGACGATCTGCCCGGCCGTAGGACGGTCCCCAACGCGGATGCCAACAGCACCGAAGCCAGGACTGAACAGGGTCGACCGCGGGAGGCTATCCCGGAACCACCGAAAAAGCGCGGACTTTCCGCTTCCAGTCGGTCCAATCAATCGCAGCCCGTGAGCCATGGTGACTTCAGGCGCCAACTGAAATACCCTGTCAAGTAGTGCGAGTCCCCCCGAAAACTGAAGATGGTTCACATAAATGCGATCGATGGGAAGTGCCACTTTCAAGGCGTGCTTTGAGTACAGCTGCAAGCGTCGGGTCACAAGCTGAGCCTCGTCGGCTTCGATCTCGTCAAAGCTGACTGTTTGTTCGATAGGTGGTTGTTCGTTGTCCATTTTCTGCAATCAGGTTGAGCGCCGTTGAAAAGCGCCATGTTGATACTCAAGGTGACTCACCGGCGGGACATTTCAAAGGTCTCGAAATCTGGAATGTCCTCACAGGAAATACTCAATTCCTCACGCGCAAGAACCGTCTCTGCCGCCCTGGGAAAAGTGACGGTCCCCGACGCGAGACTGAACAAGGTCGACCGCGGCAAGCTATCCCGGAACTACCGAAAAAAGCGCAGACTTTCCGCTTCCAGTCGGGCCAATCAAACGAATCCCGTGAGCGATGGTGACTTCTGGCGCCACCTGACATAGCCTGTCAAGTAATGCGAGTCCATCCGAAAACCGGGGGTGGTTCACATAAATGCGATCGATGGGAAGTGCCACTTGCAAGGCGTGCTTTGAGTACAGCTGCAAGCGTCGGGTCACGAGCTGAGCCTCGTCGGCTTCGATCTCGTCAAAGCTGACCGTTTTTTCGATAGGTGGTTGTTCTTTGTCCATTTTGCAATCAGGTTGAGCGCCGTTGAAAAGCGCCATGTTGATACTCAAGGTGACTCACCGGCGGGACATTTCAAAAGTCTCGAAATCCGGAATATCCTCACAGGAAATACTCAATTCCTCACGCGCAAGAACCGTCTCTGCCGCCCTGGGCAACGTACGAGCGGTTGTTCCCAAGACAATCTGATCCGAAGACAGCCCACTAAACTTTGCAAGCGTGCGCGTGTCGCTGCTACGGTTCTTTTTCGCCAAGCCATTCATCCAGAGCTCATGCAGCTCCTGACGAGCCCGAAAAAGCTGCTCGTAGCCACCGCCGTCCACGTGTTTTTCGCGTGCGTGTTTCCGGATCAGCCGGTGCTGGATCCAGGAGAGGCCTTGGGTGTAGTCCTGCCGGATGCTTGGCACGGGCAACCACTGCTTGTTGGACGGATCCTGCAAGTAGATAAAAGACAGGTCGTCCGGATTCCACTTGACAAGTGTTTTGAAGCGGCTCCCCACGATCTTTTTGAGGCACATCACATCGGATGACGAGTACGTGAGTCCTTGGAGCTCCACCCCGCCCGGACCAACAGTCAAGGTTTTACTCATGGCTGCAATCAGATCCAGTTGCTCAAACGAGGTCAGGAAGGCCGGCGGGGGAAGCATGTCCAGCCCTTCCTTGAAGCATTCGAATGGCGTCAGGAGCCGGCGACTGTTGAGCTCGAACGGATAGACATCGACGACAAACTTGATCAGCCCTTTGACGAAATCGGAGAACATGATCGCGGCATCCTCTGAAGGATTGATGTTCAGCACGTTGTCCATCGGCTTGCGCACCCGCCCCTTAATCAGCGTCAAATGATCCAGATTGGCAAAAAATCGCTCAACTTTTGGCTTCAGCCAAGGCGTCCGCACGCGGCAGTATTCAATGTCCATACCCAGCTCCCAAGCCGCCAGCTGAAACTGCGGCGAGTGGAACTCCAGCCCGTTATCCAGCAAGATCGTTTCGCCAATGCCAAATGCAATCCAGGGTTGGGTCGTCCCCGCAGCGGCAGCAAGTTCATCCTTGGGCCGGATTACGTTCTTCAAAACATTCAGCACGCTGGTAAGACCGGGCCCATAGAAGGAAACATAGAGGCCAACGACATAGCCACTCAGACTGTCCACGACAATCGTTAAGGTAGGACGCCCCAGCGGTAATCCGGTTCGGTCGCAAAGAATTACCCAATTGAGCGGTGTATGGTCACACTCCAGGCGCTGCATAACGCGAGTTGCTTGAACACCCTCCACGGTGGTTCGGTATTTGGCCCTCGCATAATTCAACCCGTATCGCGCTCTGTCCACGTCGTAGGCCGGAAATTCCGCAAGTCGTCTGGCGACCGTGCTTAAACTGACCGAAGCCTCTTGAGGGGTGAGTTTTCCGCTTTTGTGAAGCTTTTCTGCGGCCACGTGGATTTGGTCTAACGTGTGCTGTAGCGTGTGCCGTGCCTTTGTAAGGTAAACACTCCTCAGCTTTTGAATAATCAGGTCGTCAATTAGTGGATGTGTTCTCCGGTTCCTACGCCGGCATCTATTGCGAGAGAGCAAATTCGCAGGATTCATCGATGACAGTTCAAACTTCCGCATCCAACCAAGTACCGTGGAAGTACTGGGTGGTTTTTCGTCCTTCAGATTCGCCGCAATCTCGGGAATAACTTTCCCGACCTTGGCGCGTTGCCCGCGGGACAGTTGCCGCTTTCGCATCGCCCTGACGTAAGCCATCCGTCGTTCTAGTGCCGTTCTGTCCGTGTCGGCCAGCGATGACAGGTCAGTCACTAACGCAGGCGACCGATTCGCACTGGACGGGTCTGCGGCACGCGCCTCTTCTGCCAACACCGGCAACAACTGCTTGGCAAGCACCCCCGCATAGAACCGCGAGAGCCGCATGGTTTGCACCTGGCGGGTCAACTGATCCTCGAATTGGACCTTCGTGTCGTTGTCCAGAAGACGGACAAATTCAAGCGTTCGTGCGCCACGGCGCACAACCAAACCAGCTTCCAAACTGATGAGCGGCATTTGTAATCTCCTGTTGAATGGGATAAACGAGGTCGTCTGCACTGAGCAACACTCGGTGATCGGCCGTGACGTAGCGGCGCGCGAGCAGGTGATAGAGCTGGTACTCCGATATCTGTAGGGCTTTGGTCAGCTTCCCGATTGCCACGCCGGCCGGATACCGGTCAACAAGCGCAATGGCACGATGAACCACGTCGCCAGCGATGGCATGCATGGCATACCGTCGAATCAGTGAAGCCCTCTGAGCACGGAAGTCACCGTCAATCTGCCCCTGATGCACCACAAAGAAAATCAGGTCACGCTCCGCCAGAAGCGTTGCGATAGAGTCCAATCGCTCTTTGAGTGCCTTGATCTTCTCGGACCTCTTCACTTCCACCACCACGCGCTGGCCATTGATGAAGGTCAGCAAGAAGTCGGGGGTGTAGAACTGTCTAGGCTTCTTTAGAGGAAGCTTGAACGGCTGGTGCGCAATGGTCGCCAAGCCCGGGAAAAGCATGGCTCGGTGCACAAAATGCTTTTCGAGGCGGCTTTCGTGTTCGATAGGCCGATCCTGGAACCATGGACAATTGATGAGTCCCACGGTTCGCTTGGGCGACCGCGTGACGACCTGGCGAGCGGCCTCTGTTTTTTTTGGCATGAGTTTCTCCATCAACGCGCAAATCGCGTTGTGTTCAGTTTTTGGGGTGAACGAAGCCTTGACGGAGGCTTTGGAGAAACTTACTATTCAGGTTCTTGACTTCTGAACTGTTTGTTTTTCCTAGACTCGGCCAATTGACCTCGTGAGGGGTTGATTGGTCGTTTTTACATTTCAGACTCCTCCAATATCGTTAGCAGTCTTTGGGTGGTTTTCGGCGTCAGCGTGTCGGCCTGTGCGGCCAACCGCAGCGCCACCAGACGTACGTGCTCAGGCAAGAACTTGGACGTGCGTATTTCGCAAGCGCGCTCCTGCCTTGCGGACTGTTCAAGCGCTATGGTTTCTTCTGCCCCTAGACCAAGAGCAGTCGCTATGCGCCGGACAGTCAGAGTAGGCGGTGGCCTTAAGCGGCAATTTTCTATAGATGACAGGTACGACTTCGATAGTCGAGCGACCCTGGCTACCTGAGCCTGGCTGATGGCCTCTTGCTCTCTGAAAGTGAACAAAAGTTCACCGAACCTCCGCGCTGGGAGGCCTTCCAGAGAAAGCATAGGTCGCCGCAATTCGGCGTCTTTTTGCTGGGCCATAGATATCTGAACATCTTACATTAGCTCCACTTTCTAACAGTAATGCTATAGTTTTAGCACATATTAGATATCTTTTACACAACAATAAATTCCGTTTGACTCGCCCAAATACGGTATGTGCCGCCAGCAATTCCAGCGGCTGAAACCTCTTCGTTCCACTGGGGAAACTGACCGTCCGCAACATCAATGGGATGCTCAGCTCACGCGGATTAATGACGCCAGAGATTCAACTTAACAACGATGGACCTCACCGTTACCGAGAGCTAGAGGAGCCCAGGCTCGCGCCGCCACGGATGTAGCACACCATCGATGTCGAGGAAGAGCATCAAGCCGCTCATAAATAGGAAATGCTCATCGCACGCGCGAAAGCTCCTCGGCCACCACATCGAGGAAGAGCTTGGACCTTTCGTCGGGAGTCAGGGCGTCATATCCAGGTGGCGAGCCGCCCAGCATCATTTCGATGGGGGTCAATCCGGCAAATATCTTTTGTGGGGTCCGCAGGAAACTCCAAAGAAGGGTGATGGAGACGCCGGCGTCGCGGTATTTCCGGATGATTTGCTTCAGCAGCGACTTGTCCAGACGTTCATCGAGTTGAAACGCGGGGTAGCGCCGGCCACCGGCTCGGCCTGGCGCCCGGGCGGCGAAGAGATCGCCCGCGACTTCTCGCTCACGAACTACCTCGGGCGTGCAGTTCATTCGGTCGGCCATTTCCTCGGCTGTCAGCACACCGTATAAATGCGCAAAGCGGCCGGGGTTCTGGCTGTCGATGGCTGGTTGAGGCTGCTCGACAGCGGTCGCAATTTCTCCCTGGGGCATTTGATCGATACTCCAAGGGGCGCGCACTCTAAGCCAAGTACCCAGGGTTGCACGCAAACAGGTCTCGCATAAATCGATTTCGACTCGATTCCCATCACCAAAAATCGAGTCATAGCCCGCGTCAAAGCCGATGGACGTCATTAGCTCGAACCCGGGCTCGCTACGATGGACTTCTTTGCCACATCGATCGCACCGGATCTGATGGACTACGCTCACTGCGTCAATACCTTTGAGCTGCATCGAATACTCCTGGTGAAATGACAAACGACTGCGTGCACGCCCGGTTTAATGCCTGCTTAGCCACCACCGGACGAAATCCGACAAGTCGGCATGCGTGGAATCGACAGCACTCAAGTGCTGTCCGATGTTCGGACTGCCTTTGGGCTCCCGGAGAACCAGCGCCTTGTGAATGCTTCCATCCACACCTACCATGTACGGGAGATAGTCATCGACAAAGGCAACTGGCTTCAACCGATCCAGAACGTCGGCTTTCGGGCTGCGTCCCCCCAGGGAATGTGCGGTAGCAAACACTTTCTCAATCGGGAAATCGTGCTGGCGCAAATTCCGGAGTCGGGCATCCGCAAGATCTTCTGCTAACGCAGTCACGCAGACCAGGTCGTAACCCCGATCGCGTAAGCGATGGCAGGCCTCGACGGCAGAGGCCAGTGGCGGAATCGTGCTCCAGAAATCGACATCGAAGTTAGCCCGGAATTGCTCCAGCTCCTCTCCGCTAAGCCTTTCGACATTCCATCGATCTATTGCCCAGTAAGCCTCGATGTCTCGTTCGGCGGGATATCTGCCAGTCGCTCTCTCCCAGGCCTTGGCGTAGGCCAGGTTGTAGTCCAGCAGGACCCCGTCACCATCCAGCGCAATAAGAGGTCTTGGGTCCATTGCTAAGAGCTCCTTGGACTGAACGTTCTGGGCCGTACACAACGGACCGTCCGTTAATGCAAATACCTCACGCCACCCTCACATTCCAGACGTGAATCCCCATCAAGCGGGATCAGCTCCGCGGGCAGATCGCTCACCTCAAGCCTTGTACGGTCATTGAGCGCGGCTCTTCCAACCGCTTCCTCGACCACCTGGTAGATTTCCCTGGGGGTCAGGTGCGCAATCCGCAGCACCACCTCCCGTTTGGGCGGTGCAAAGCCCGGCGATGCCGTTTTCTCAATCGCGCTAGCCGCCACCGAAAACGCCAGCGAGATGGCCTGCTCGGCCGTGGGGTGGACGATGTGAAACTCCCTAAACCGCGACCGCAGCGAGGAGGGGATGGACGTCACGCGGTTTGCGGTGGCAATCCAGGTCACCAGACTGGCGTCGAAGACGAAATCCAGGGAGGCATCGCGAACCTGCGTGGCCGTGCTGGGTTCCAGCAGGCTGTGTAAGGGCGCCAGGGGATCGTCTTTGGTGTCCCGTCCCACCTTGTCCAGCTCGTCGAGCAGCACCACCGGGTTGGCGCAATCGCCCAGGCACAGCAGATCGAACAGAACGCCTATGTCGGAGGTCGACCACTTTCTGTCCAAGCCTAAGAGCGTGGCATTGGAGACAGATCCATCCCAGGCGCAGCGGCGGCAGACGGTGCCCAAGGCGTCGGCCAGGTCGCGCGTGAAATGTGACTTGCCCAGCCCCGGTCCGCCGAACAGCAGGATAGGGGGTATGCGCAAGGGTTTTGCATTCGCCCGGCATCGGACGACCTGGACTTTGACGAAATCAATCACCGGCCCAAAATGGGGATGCCGGCCCGCCAGCCTGTCGAAAGGCGCCAGGCTGGGATCGGACTGGAAGGGATTGATGATCCTGCGCAAGGGCCCCTTGGCCTTCAGTCGCTCCACGATCTCCAGGTCTCGCACCCTGATCCCCTCATCGGGCGTCAGCTTGGTCCGGAGAACCACCGCCTCGGGCTCCGTTGTGGCGTAGGTCAGATGTTCGAGCTGGGGGTCGAAATCGATGCCGGGCACAAACGATTCAGGGGGAGCGTTTTTTGCCGGAACCGGCGCCGCAGTCAAGACCGCCGCGGCCGCCGTTTTCTCTTCACTCGCGCGATCGGCCATTTCATACCGGGAAGCCTGCCTTTCCCGGCCTTCCCTTGCTACTTTACGTTTTGCCTCATCCAGCATTCTTGCCTCGTCATTGAAATGATCCACCAGGTGCTGGGGAAGAAAAATCTCAATGCTGCAACTCTGGCTGTCAAGTCTCTCACCGCGAACGGTTCTTCGTATCTTCTCGAAGCCTGGCGGCTTCTCATCCATGTCATCGTCACTCATTTCGGACTCCTGCTGATGGGGGAGGAGCCCGAGCCACTTGCCTTAACTAGTCATCCGCAAGCTCTATAGGCCCGAACCCCTCTGAGTTAAAGAGGAAGCTGGCTTTGCAGGTTTGGACAGACCGGGAATTCATGATGCTGGATCTAATTCCGCGCCGGACCATGCTGCGCAAATGAGGACGGATTGGCGTCATAGGTGAAGCGCATGCTCATGGCGAGCACCGAGCGCTTGACTGAGGAGGTCGTTGCGACTTGAGAAAAGCTGTCTTCTTGGGAGCCAAGGCAGCGATTTGGTTTTATCAGATTCAACATGGTGAAACCGTTTTTGAGGACTTCTAGAGTACTCAAAAGCTCGATGTCACGCAACTTTTTTTCGAAAAACCCTATTTAAATCAATAGGTTACAAAAAAACCTCATCCACCAAAAGTTCAGAGTTAAGTGAGAAAAGTTCAAAGTTAGCCGAGAATCGACATCAGCCCGCAACGGACCGTCATTTCACAGCCTTTGCGCAACCTCCCGCCTTGAAAACTGCCTTAAATGCCTCTATGATTAGCACTCGATGGTATTGAGTGCTAACAAAGCGCATTCAAGCCACCAAGTTAACAAGCACTCACTTTCGTTGAGTGCTTTTTGATTCTCAAAAACCATTGTCCTCAAACAAGGAGCTCTCATGAAACTTCGTCCTTTGCACGACCGCGTGATCGTCAAACGCGTGGAAAACGAAACCAAAACCGCCTCTGGCATCGTCATTCCTGACAGCGCCGCTGAAAAGCCTGATCAAGGCGAAGTCCTGGCCGTGGGCCCGGGCAAGAAAAACGACAAGGGCGATTTGAGCCCGATGGCCGTCAAAGTGGGCGACCGCGTGCTGTTTGGCAAATACAGCGGCCAGACTGTCAAGGTCGGCGGCGACGAGCTGCTCGTGATGAAAGAAGACGACCTGTTTGCGGTCGTTGAGAAGTAATTTCTCGGCTCTTTCAATCCCTCATCAACTGAATCTGGAGAATTAAACATGGCAGCAAAAGACGTCATTTTCGGCGGCGAAGCCCGCGCACGCATGGTCGAGGGTGTGAACATCCTGGCCAACGCCGTCAAGGTAACCCTGGGCCCCAAAGGCCGCAACGTGGTGCTCGAGCGCTCTTTCGGCGCCCCTACCGTGACCAAGGACGGTGTGTCCGTTGCTAAAGAAATCGAACTCAAGGACAAGCTGCAGAACATGGGCGCACAGATGGTCAAGGAAGTCGCTTCCAAGACGTCTGACATCGCAGGTGACGGCACCACGACCGCTACCGTTCTGGCTCAAGCCATTGTTCGCGAAGGCATGAAATATGTCGCCGCCGGCATGAACCCGATGGATCTGAAGCGCGGTATCGACAAAGCTGTGACGGCACTGGTCGAAGAGCTGAAGAAAGCATCGAAAGCCACCACCACCTCCAAGGAAATCGCCCAGGTCGGCTCGATTTCCGCCAACTCTGACGAAGCCATCGGCAAGATCATTGCCGATGCGATGGACAAAGTCGGCAAGGAAGGCGTGATCACCGTGGAAGACGGCAAATCGCTCGAAAGCGAACTCGACGTCGTTGAAGGCATGCAGTTTGACCGCGGCTACCTGTCGCCTTACTTCATCAACAACCCTGAAAAGCAGTCCGCGATTCTGGACAACCCGTTTGTTCTGCTCTACGACAAGAAAATCAGCAACATCCGTGACTTGCTGCCTACCCTGGAACAAGTCGCCAAGGCTGGCCGTCCGCTGCTGATCATCGCTGAAGAAGTTGAGGGCGAAGCCCTGGCTACGCTGGTGGTCAACACCCTGCGCGGCATCCTGAAAGTGGTCGCTGTCAAGGCGCCAGGCTTCGGCGACCGCCGCAAAGCCATGCTGGAAGACATCGCCTGCCTGACCGGCGGCAAAGTGATCGCTGAAGAAGTTGGCATGTCGCTCGAAAAAGTGACACTGGCCGACCTCGGCACGGCCAAGCGCATCGAAGTGGGCAAGGAAAACACCATCATCATCGACGGTGCCGGTGAAGCCAAGGACATCGAAGCCCGCGTCAAGCAGGTTCGCGTTCAGATCGAAGAAGCGACCAGCGACTACGACCGTGAAAAACTGCAAGAGCGCGTGGCCAAGCTGGCCGGCGGTGTTGCCGTGATCAAGGTTGGCGCTGCCACCGAAGTCGAAATGAAAGAAAAGAAAGCCCGCGTCGAAGACGCCCTGCACGCTACCCGCGCTGCCGTGGAAGAAGGCATTGTGGCTGGTGGCGGTGTGGCGCTGCTGCGCGCCAAGCAGGCTGCTGGTGCCATTAAGGGCGACAACGCTGACCAGGAAGCCGGCATCAAGCTGGTGCTGCGCGCCATCGAAGCGCCTCTGCGCGAGATTGTGTACAACGCAGGCGGCGAAGCCTCTGTGGTGGTGAACGCTGTGTTGGCCGGCAAGGGCAACTACGGCTTCAATGCAGCCAACGACACCTACGGCGACATGATCGAAATGGGTATTCTGGACCCCACGAAAGTGACCCGTACGGCCCTGCAGAACGCTGCTTCCGTCGCATCGCTGATGCTGACGACCGAAGCCATGGTGGCCGAGGCTCCGAAAGATGAGTCTGGCGCCGGCGGCGGCATGCCAGGCGGCATGGGTGGAATGGGCGGCATGGGCGACATGGGCATGTAATGTCCAGCTGAGCCGGCTCACCCCGGTTCAGACGCCAACAGGCCAAAAGGCCGCGGTGCTTTCGCCCCGCGGCCTTTTTTATGCGTCCGTGCGCAGAACTTCGGAGGTCTGGCTAAAAAGGTATCTGCAGGGCTGCGCCCACCGACCAGCCGCGGATGTCGCTTTGCGACAAAGTGGTGCTGTACAGCAAGTTCCATTGCATGCCACCGCCCAGCAAGCCCTTGACACCCAGCGTCGCCAGTGCAAACTGGCCGTCCGGCCTGTCGCCATCGACGGTGATGGTGTTGCTCGCATAGCTGCCCATCGTCACGCGCAGGGGGTCATGGTTCAGGTCTTTTTCCAGGCTGACACGGGCGAACGGCTTGATGCGCCCCATGTCGTAAGTGCCATTGAACCCCAGCGACACACGCCGGGATTTGTAGGTGGTGTCGCCAAAACTGAAGGCCAGCGGACCGGGCGCTTCGGTGTAAGCCTTCACCTTCACGCTTTCCTCGGTCAGCGACAGCGTAGGGCCGCCAGAAAAGCGGCCCGACTTCACGATGTAGCCGCCGCCCACGCGCATTGACGCATAGTTGCCGGTCGTTTGTCCCGTCGAGGAAACCAGCAACTGCGTCGACCCCAGCCGGACATCGCGGTGAACGTTGTCAAAGTCAATATCGCCATAAGCCAGTGCCGCATTCAGGTACCACTCGGGCGACAAGGCCACGGTGGCGTAGGCCCCCATGGTGGTGAGCCGGGTTTTGAAGCCGCCGGTGTTTTCCGAGAATGACAAATCGCCATCCGCATGCGACAGCACCAGCCCGGCCAGTGCATTGGGCGCCAGCGTGATGTCGCCGCCGACCAGCGCCACGGTGGTTTTGGCTTCATTGCCCATCCGCACGCCCAGCGTCGAAGCCCCGAAGCGGCCGCTCTCCAGCGCGGTGTACATCTCAAGATGGCCCTTTGGGCGAAGCACGATTTTGCTGTCGTCGGACTGGCCGACCAACAGCGCACCCGATGTCAGGCGCCCTTCCAGCGTCTGCGCATGTTGCCGGATGGCGACCAGCGGCGCCACCGCCAGCGTGCTGTTCTGGCCCGCGGCACGCATGCTTGCCAGCGTCACCTGGGCAAAAATCTTGTG
Source organism: Polaromonas sp. P4_F4 (assembly GCF_056401355.1). Lineage (NCBI taxonomy): Bacteria > Pseudomonadati > Pseudomonadota > Betaproteobacteria > Burkholderiales > Comamonadaceae > Polaromonas > Polaromonas sp. P4_F4. Next base: position 154,756 of record NZ_JBFUJO010000005.1, read on the forward strand.
CGTTGCCGAGGTCGGATGCACCCCATCGGCGAACACATAGGTATCGGCCTCCGGGGGATTGACGCACAGGAGCGATGAGCTGCCGGGCGGCAGGCAGGCCGGCTGGGTCGCAGCATTCAGCGCGGTAAAACCGTAGGCAGCAGGCCGCGCGCGCAGATCGTTGAGCACCCTGTTGGTGTCAAACACCAGCACATTGCGCCCGACGGTGGCCTGTAGCAGTTGCTGGTTGAAGGTGTCAGACATCGCCGTCAGCAAGCCGGCGCCCGCAGGCCCTTGCGAAAGTCCGAATGGCGTGACGCCCAGATCCGGCAGCGTGTTGACGAGGATCAGTTTGGCCCCTGCCGCCTGCAGGCGCATGATCTGGGCGTTCAGGTCACCGGCCGAGGTGCCGACATTGACCAGCGCCGAGGGCACCGGCAAGCCCAAGCCCACCGCGCCGTATTGGGTAAATATGTCGTTGGCTCCGGCCCAGACCGTGACAAAGGCCTTGCCGTCAATGCGGCCGCCGGTGTCGGCCAGCAGACGGTCAACCTGGCTGCTGACCGGGTCGGCCGTGAACCAGACGCCGGCTCCGACCCCCACGCCAGGACTCAGCAAAACCCGCGAGCCACCCTGTGCGTAGTTGGTTCCGCCGTTGGGAGTCCGCGTGGGTGCGCCACCCTGGTTGACGATCGCCGCCTCGCTGGAAAGTCCCAGCGACTGGCCCAGGTACTGCGTCCAGACCAGCCCCGGGTTGGTGGTGAAGCGGCCGGAACCGGGCACAAACAATTGCGTGGTCGGCGCATACGTGCCGGCGTCGCTCAAGCTGTCGCCAATAGAGTAGAGATTGCTGATGAGCTGGGCCTGGGCCGAAAAGGCCAGAAGGCAGGCTGCGGCGGTCAGGCTGTAACGGATTGGTTTTTGCATGAAATATTAGAAAGAATAATTAAGCATCAGGCCAAAAAGAATCGCCAAAAAAAGGTCGCCAAAAGGATTGGATTGAATCGCGATCCAGTCGCATTGGCTACTAGGGCTAACCTCATCACCGCGGCATAGGCATACAGGGGCGGCAGGAATATAAGCACGCCCCATGCCGGCCGATGCCCGCAAGCCGCTGATCCCCCAAGGCAGGCCAGGTCCGAAGGGCCGCAGCGCTTACACGCCGCAACCCTTTTTTCATGAATGTTGAATCTTCAGGCCGAGGCCGCGTCGTAAACACCGGCGTCGTCAGACGCAGGCTGCACCCACCAGTAAATCAGCAGGAAATAACCGATGCCGGTGAGCATGATCAGCTGCCACCACCCACTTTTGCCAATATCGTGCAAGCGGCGCGTGCCCACAGCCAGTGCCGGCAGCAGCAAGCCCAGCACCATCAGCCCGTTGAGCAACTCGCTCGCCATCGAGGCGGCAACCGACACCAGAACCTGGAACAGAAAGAACCACCAGAATTCAGGGCGCGATGCGCGACCTGAAAATTGCGCGTACTTGGAAAGGCAGGTGGAAATGGCTTGACCGAAATTCATGGCGCGTGTCCTCCTCACAGGATTGATACCGGGGTAAGTTCCCCGCGCCATGATATGCGCAAGACTGAGGCCCTCGCTACCGCGACCTAACGCAGACGCTGCAACAGCCCGGCCGTAGAGCCGTCAAGCCCCGATACATCCCCGCTGTGCAAACGCGGCTCGATGTTTTTGGCCAACACCTTGCCGAGCTCAACACCCCACTGGTCAAAACTGTTGATGCCCCAGATGGCACCGCTCACAAACACGCGGTGCTCCTGCAGGGCAATCAATGCGCCAAGGCTGGCGGGCGTGAGTTGGTCCAGCAGCAGGAAGGTGCTGGGCCGGTTGCCGGGAAAATGCCTGTGACCACCCTCGTCGTTTTTGCCCTGCATCAGCGCCTGCGCCTGTGCCAGCACATTGGCCAGCAATTGTTCATGGTGCCCGGGCAGGCCATGCACCGCCTTTTTGACTGCCACGAACTCCACCGGCACCACGGAAGTGCCCTGGTGCAGCATCTGGAAATAGGCATGCTGGCCGTTGGTGCCGGGCTCGCCCCACAGCACCGGCGCCGTCGCAAACGGCAGGGGCTGGCCATCCACATCCACGCGCTTGCCGTTGCTCTCCATTTCCAGCTGCTGCAAGTACGCCGGCAGGCGCCGCAAGGCGCTGCTGTAGGGTGCGATGCTGCGGCTGCCGAAGCCGTGGAAATTGCGGTACCAGACATCGAGCAGGCCGAGGCGCACCGGCAGGTTGTGCGCCAGCGCTGCCGTGCGAAAGTGCTCGTCCATCGCGTGGGCGCCGGCCAGCAACTCGCGAAAGCCGGCTGCGCCAATCGCCATGGCAATCGGCAGACCGATGGCCGACCACAGCGAGTAGCGGCCACCCACCCAGTCCCAAAAACCGAAGGTGGTGCGTATGCCAAACGCATTGGCCGCCACGACGTTGGTCGTCAGTGCGGCGAAATGCCGGTTGATGTCGCGGCCGCCGCCCGCCTCAAACCAGCGCTTTGCGGAATGCGCATTGCTCATGGTTTCGGTGGTGGTGAAGGTCTTGGACGCAATCAGGAACAGCGTGCTGTGCGGCTTGCATTGCGCCAGCACGCCGGCCAGTTCCTGGCCATCGACGTTGGAGACGAAGTGAAAGCGCTTGCCCGTGGTGGCAAATTCGCCCAGTGCCAACACCGCCATTTGTGGCCCCAGGTCCGAGCCGCCGATGCCGATGTTGACGACGTCAGTTATCACGTCGTCGGTGCGCAGCTGTTCCGCATAGGCCAGCATGGCGTCCAGCGTAGTGTGGACCTGGCCCAGCTCCTGAGCCATGTCGTTTATAGCCGAGGGCGCCTGTTGTTGGCCGGGAGGGGCCGGTTGTCGCAACAGGAAATGCATCACCGCGCGTTGTTCGGTGCTGTTGATCCTGTCGCCGGCAAACATGGCGTCACGGTGCTGCTCCAGCTGGCATTGAACTGCCAAATCCAGCAACAGCGCGTGGCTGGTGGCATCCAGAAGATTTTTGGAGAGGTCGGCAAAAACGTAGGGCGCTTCCTGGCTGAAGCGGGCAAACCGCTCCGCATCGCTGGCAAACGCCTGACGCAGATCGAAGGTTTTTCCACCGGCTTCAAAGCAGGCCTGCAGCGCAGCCCAGGCCGGGGTTTGGTCACAACGCAAACGGGTCATGATCATCTCACGCAGCGATCAAAAGCTGTTCGAGCTTCACCGCATCGGCGGCAAACGCGCGTATGCCTTCGGCCAGCTTCTCGGTGGCCATGGCGTCTTCGTTGAGCGCATAGCGGAAACCGGTTTCGTCGTAATTCACCGCTGGCAGGTCCAGCGACCTGGCCGCCCCGGCGTCGAGCGAGCGGGCCAGCGGCGTATCGGACGCGGCCAGCTGGGCCAGCAGTTCGGGACTGATGGTCAGCAGGTCGCAGCCCGCGAGCGCGGTGATCTGGCCCGCATTGCGGAAACTCGCGCCCATGACCTCGGTGGCAATGCCGAAGTGCTTGTAATGGTTGTAGATCTGGCGCACCGATTTCACGCCGGGGTCGTTGGCGCCTGCATTGGCGGTCTCGTCCCAGGCGGCGCCGGCCGACTTTTTGTACCAGTCGTAAATGCGGCCCACAAAGGGCGAAATCAGCTGCACCTTGGCCTGGCCGCAGGCCACCGCCTGGCAGAACGAAAACAGCAGCGTCAGGTTGGTATGGATGCCGCGCCGCTCCAGCCTTTCAGCCGCCTGGATGCCCTCCCAGGTGGCGGCCACCTTGATCAACACGCGATCAATGTGAATGCCCTCGGCCTGGTACAGCTCGACGATGCGCTCGCCGCGCGTATAGCTGGCATTGGCATCAAAGCTCAGGCGGGCATCGACTTCGGTGGACACACGTCCCGGGATGATGGAGAGGATTTCACAGCCAAAGCGCACCAGCAGCCGGTCCATGACTTCATCGAGCGGCCGGCCCTTGAACCGGGCCACCGTCTCCTTGAGCAGGGGCTGGTAGTCGGCTTTTTGCACCGCCTTGAGGATCAACGAGGGATTCGTGGTGGCGTCCTGCGGCTTGAACTGGCCCAGTTGCCTGAAGTCACCGGTATCGGCGACCACGGTGGTGAATTGTTTGAGGGATTCGAGCTGATTCATGGCCAAAAGTGTAGGTGACAGGGGTAAAAAGCGATGTAAGAAGACTGCCTGTTTGAGTTACCATTATGCCGAATAAATGTGAAACTAAATTACAAGAACGACGTGGGCGACTTTCGCTAGCCTCCCGCACTTCCGACTAATCTCCTTATCAAGGTTTTCATGAGTTTTGACCTCATCCTGTTTGGCGGCACCGGCGATCTGGTGTGGCGGAAAATCATGCCCGCGCTGTTTCAGGCCTTTCGCCACGGCTCGCTACCCACGGGGGCGCGCATTGTGGGCGTGGCACGCGACGATCTGTCCGACGACCAATACCGCGCCCTGATCAAGGCCCGTTTCGACCACGTCGAGCTGGCCAAGCGGCCCAGCGAGGAGGAGTTTTCGCGCTTTGCGGCGCTGCTCGGCTACCTGCGCATGGACTTGTCCAACCCGGCCGACTATGCGCAACTTGCGGCCCGACTGCAGCAGCGGCCGGCCGAGGTGGTGGTGATGTATGTGGCAACCGCCCCCAGCCTCTTCACGACGGTGTGCGAGCAGATTGCCGCCGCAGGCCTGAATGGGCCGCAGACACGCGTGGTGCTTGAAAAGCCGCTGGGTCATGACCTCGCCTCCAACCGCGCCATCAACAAGACGGTGCGCAGCGTGCTGCAGGAAGATCAAATCTTCCGCATTGACCATTACCTGGGCAAACCATCGGTGCAAAACCTGTTTGCACTGCGCTTTGGCAACTCGCTGTTTGAGCCGCTGTGGCGCCGCGAGACGATTGCCAACATCCAGATCACGATTGCCGAAGACCTGGGGGTTGAAAAACGCGGCGCGTTCTACGACAGCACCGGGGCGCTGCGCGACATGGTGCAAAACCATGCGCTGCAATTGTTGTGCGCCATTGGCATGGAGCCGCCCATCAACTCGCACGCCGATGCGATCCGCGATGAAAAGCTCAAGGTGCTGCGATCGCTCAAGGCCTGGACGCCGGAAACCCTGAGCCAGCACGTCGTGCGCGGCCAGTACGCCGCGGGCAACATCGACGGCGAGGCCGTGCCCGCCTACCGCGACGAAAAGGGGGTGCCCCTCGACAGCACCACCGAGACCTTTGTGGCGCTGCGTACCGAGATTGCCAATTGGCGCTGGGCGGGCGTGCCGTTTTACATCCGTACCGGCAAGCGGCTGGCGGGTCGGGATGCGCACATCGAGGTGAACTTCCGGCCGGCGCCACACGCCATTTTCAAGTCCCCCCTGGTGGAGTCGAATGTCGGCAACCGCCTGGTGATCAACCTGCAGCCCAAGGACGGCCTGGAACTGCATCTGCTGGCCCAGGGCTCGCACCAGCGCCATGACCGCGGCACCCCCTCGTTGGTGCCGGTGCAGCTCGACCTGGACTTCGACAAGCGATTCGGCGCGGAGCGCGTGGGCGCCTACGAGCGGCTGCTGCTCGACGTGATCGCCGGACGGCTCAACCTCTTTGTGCGCAGCGATGAGCAGGAGGAAGCCTGGCGCTGGGTCGAACCCATTCTGGACAGCTGGAACAGCCAACCAGCCGGACCCCGCCCCTACGCGGCAGGCACATGGGGACCCAGCGCGGCGAGCGCCATGATTGCCCGGGACGGGTACTGCTGGAGCGAGGAATGTTAGCCCCCACGCTCCCCACTGCGTGTGGTTCGCGAGGCCCTGCAGGCCGCGGCTCGCGAGACGCTTCGCCTCTGTCGCCCGTCCAAGCCTGCGCAGGCAGGCTTGGAGCCGCGCGCTCCAGCCCCGAGGGGGCCACTGCGCCTGCGGCCCGGCAAAGCCGGTTCCGCGGCTCGGACTGGTGTTTTGAGGGCCAGCGACTTGCAACGTGCAGAGCGCCACACGCAGCAAGCCTTCGTAGGGATGCATACGGCAAGCCGGGGCCGCGGGACTGGCTTTGCCAGACCGCAGGCGCAGCGGCCCCCCCGGGGGGCAGGGAGTTACACGAAGTGAACGACCGTGGGGGCCAAGATGCTTGACCGAATCAAAGCCTCCCTGCCCTCGCTGGCGCCTGCGGAACAGCGGGTCGGCCGGCTGGTGCTGACTGATCCGCGGGCGTTTGCCAACCTGCCCATCACCGAACTGGCCAACCGCTCCCACGTCAGCAAACCGACGGTGGTGCGCTTTTGCCGCAGCATGGGTTACGACGGCCTGTCGGATTTCAAGCTCAAGCTGGCGGGCAGCGTGAGTGAGGGCGTACCGTTCATTCACCGCAGCGTGGATGCCGATGACAAGACCAGCGATGTGCTCGTGAAGGTCATCGACAACACCGTGGCCGCGTTCCTGAAGTACCGCAACGATGCGAGTTCGGTGGCCATTGAGAAAGCCACCGAGGCGCTGCTGGCCACTTACAACACCGGCAAGCGCATCGAGTTTTTCGGGGTGGGCAATTCCGGCATCGTGGCGCAGGATGCGCAGCACAAGTTCTTCAGGCTGGGCATCACCAGCATCGCCTACAGCGACGGCCACATGCAGGTCATGAGCGCCTCGCTGCTGGGCCCCGGCGACTGCGTGGTGGTGATTTCCAACTCGGGCCGCACCCGCGACCTGATGGATGCCTGCGACATTGCCCGCAAGAACGGCGCGACCACGATTGTCATCACCGTGACCGGTTCGCCGCTGGCGGCCGCAGGCAACATTCACCTGGCGGCCGACCACCCCGAAGGCTACGACCGCTACAGCCCCATGGTGTCCCGCCTGATGCACCTGATGATCATCGACATCCTGGCCACCTGCGTGGCGCTGCGCATAGGGGCCAAGCTGCAGCCGCTGCTCAAGGAAATGAAAAACAACCTGCGCAACAAGCGCTACGCCTGAGGCCGGCCCCTCGCATTGCTTACGTCCTCTCCCTCTGGGAGAGGGTTGGGGTGAGGGCCGCTGCCTGGGAAAAGGGCCGGATTTTTTCAACCGCCGCAAGCCCTCACCCCTGCCCTCTCCCAAGGGGAGAGGGAGTCATGCCGTCTGCACTCTCCCGGAGGGAGAGGAGGTCATACCGCCTGAGGCTTGAGCGGCAGCGAGCGCTCCACAATCCCCGCAAAAAGGGCCGAGCCCAGCGGCAGCACGCTGTCGTTGAAGTCGTAGCAGCTGTTGTGCAAGAAGCGGCTGCCCACGCCGCCAATGCTGGCGCCCTTGCCATCCGGAATCTGCTCGCCCTGCCCCAGGCGCAGGTAGGCGCCCGGCTTGACCTTGAGCATGAAAGAGAAATCTTCCGAACCCATGCTGGGCTCCAGGTCACGCACCACGTTTTCCGGGCCGACGAGCTGGTCGGCCACGGCGGTCGCCAGCGTGTACTCGGCCGGTGAATTGATGGTGGCCGGGTAAATGCGTTCGTAGGTCACGGTGGCGATGGCGCCAAAGCCCTGCGCCACCGAAGCGCACAAATCCTGGAGGCGCCGCTCCACCAGGTTCTGCACATCGGGCCTGAACGTGCGCACGGTACCCACCAGCGTCGCGCTGCCGGCCACCACGCTCATGGCCCCGGGGTCACCCGCGTGCATGGCACAGAGGCTGATCACTGCGCTGTCCATGGCCTTCACGTTGCGCGAGACGATGCTCTGCACCGCCGTGATGATGTGAGCGGCCACCAGCACCGGATCGACCGTGAGGTAGGCATGCGCGCCATGGCCGCCTTTGCCGGTGATCTCGATGGTGACGCGGTCGGCCGCGGCCATCATCGGACCGGGGTTGATGCCAATGGTGCCGGGCTGCATCGCGGGCCAGTTGTGCATGGCGTAAATCGATTGCACCGGGAAGCGCTCGAACAGTCCGGCATTGATCATGGCCTCTGCCCCGCCACGCCCCTCCTCCGCCGGCTGGAAAATAAGCACCGCATCACCGGCAAAGTGGCGTGTTTCGGCCAGGTAGCGGGCGGCCCCCACCAGCATGGTGGTGTGGCCATCGTGGCCACAGCCATGCATCAGCCCGGTTTTGGAGGACTTCCAGCCAAACTCGTTGTGCTCCGTCATGGGCAGCGCATCCATGTCGGCGCGCAAAGCCACCATGGGCCGGGCGCCGGACGTGAAAGGCGTGCCGGTCTGCTGGCCCTTGATGACGGCGACCACACCCGTTTTGGCAATGCCGGTGTGTACTTCATCCACACCGCATAACTTGAGCGCATGCGCCACGCGGCTCGAGGTATAGACCTCTTCAAAGCCCAGTTCGGGGTGGGCGTGCAGGTCCCGACGAAAGGCCGTCAGCTCAGGATGGAATTGCGAGATTTGTGCAAAGGCCCGGCCGCTGGCGCGCAGCTGGCGCGGGCGGTCGGCGTGCACTGAAGTAACGGCGGAAACAGTAGCGTCAGATGCAGTAGCGTCAGATGCGATGGCAAGGGAGGCTGCATCAATAGTGGCCGGAGCGCGCATGGGGATGGATCCTCGGTTCAGCAAATACCAATACTAGCGGTGAGCCATGAAGACCGTGTTGAGCTTATGTAAATCGCAGTTGCGGTCATGGGGTTTACAACGGTTGGGAGGGTGTTACAGCTACGCGGCTACACAACTATTGCTGGCAGCCCCTCAGGGCTTGAGCGCGCTATCGGCAGTTCCGCTCGAGGCGAAATCGGCCACCGCGGATTGCACAGGCTTGGCGAGCAAGGTAACCGGGCCATACCATGCCCGGGTCTCTTGCCGGGTGTTGTCGGTGTCCGTCATGATGGCGATGCCCACCAGTGCACCGGGTGCCTCGCCAAACGCTTTTTCATAATCGGCGTGAATATCGCGCTCGTAGTCGAGCCAGCGGCCGAGCCGCTCCGGCCCCGATTCAAGCACCAGCTTGCGGATGCGGTCTGTGCGCGAATTGACAATCACGGTCCCGGTCGGGCGGTGGTTTGCCCAGACATACATCAGGGTCGCATAGGGCATCGGCTCGCCGGTCAATGCCAGCGCCAGTTCCGACAACATGGCGTCTTTGGCGGAAAGCTTCGAACGGTCACCCTCAAAGGCCAGCACCAGCCGCACCGGCGAGTCGCCACTCTCACGCTGGGTCAGGTCCGCCCCGGTAATCAGCGCCGTCGCCTTCCAGGAAAAGCCAAGCCGGCCGAGCTCGCCTGGTTCAACACGCAGGCTCTGCCGCAACATGCTGGCTGCACTGCTCGAGTCGCTCTGGACGGCGTGACGGCCATCGATGCGCAGGGCGCGATAGTGTGTGGGCTTTTTACCCGGAAAAGTACAGTGCTGCCACATGACGGGACTGCTTGAAGGCGCCCCATTGGCGCGCAAGGTAGACACCCACTCCACATCCTGATCAGCCGCACGTTCAACGGGCGCCACCCCTGCGCAGGCCGTCAGCAGGCACAGCGAAAGCACGGCGCCCAGGCGCGGCAGCAGACCGGGTGAACAAAAATCAGGCAATAACATAAGGGTGCAGACTGGTTGCCGACTGGTTGGAAGATTAGAGAAGGGTTGAGAGGGGCGCTGGGTGATCTCAACAAGGCTCAACAGGTGCCTGGGGAACAGGACGTCCTCGCAAGGTTGAAAAATCACCCGCAACCATGACAAAACGTCTTCGGCCACATTGCGTTTACCTTATTTACCCTCATCCATAAAAAAAGCCGCCTCGGGTTTCCCCGAAACGGCTTTTAGGTTTTCATCAAAAGCTGGCTCAAGCCAGCCTCAGATTAGAACGTGTGGCGAAGGCCAGCGGCGTAGGTCGTGGTGCGACCGATGTTGCTGGTTGGGTAAACCACTTTGATAGCGTCAGCCAGATCGCCGTAAGCCTTGGTGCTCAGGGCGCCTGCGTACAGGGTCGTGCGCTTGCTCAAAGAGTACAGAGCCTGGACACCGAAGCCGGTGCTCTTGCCCAGATCGTCACCCTTGGAACGGGCAACACCAGCGCTCAGGGTCGTAGCGCCCAAAGGCACTGCAACGCTCAAGCTAACTTCTTTCTGTGCTTCCAGATCGCCAGTCACGCCCAGGACCGTGAGGTCTTTGTACTTGGCACGGTTGAAACCAACGCCAACTTTAGCCACGCCGAAGTTGTAAGCAACGTTCAACAGGGTGTTTTCCAGAGCAGGCTTGGCCGTAGCGGTACGGCTCGTGGCTTCAGACTGGTAACCACCGGAGATCAGCAGAGGGCCGTTGGCGAACTTCAGGTTAGCCGAAACGGTTTTGCTGGCGCCAGTCGTGTTGGTCTTGTCTTCGCCCAGGCTGTACATCAGGCCGCCGCTGAAGCCGCCAAAGCTGGGGCTGGCGTATTTCACGCTGTTGTTGAAACGGCTGTTGTAGCCGATCCAGGTCGTGTTGCGACCAACGAAAGAAGCCAGTGCAGTAGCGCCAGCGGTGGTCGGTGCCACCAGGCCCAGAACAGCTGCTTCGGCAGTAGCTGCGCTGTTGCCGTTGTTGGTGTTGGACGGATCAAAAATCGTTGCGCCCATCATGGCGTGGTCAGCAGCCACGTCGTCGTAGGAGCTGGTGTTGCGACCCAGGGTCACGGTACCGAAGCCGCCGGTCAGACCGACAACAGCTTTACGGCCAAACAGGGCGCCCTGTGCGGAAGCACCGGTGTCGATGTTGAAACCGCTCTCGATGTTACCAATGACAGCCATGCCGCCGCCGATGTCTTCGCTAACGCGCAGGCCCCAACGGTTGCCGTTCAGGCCGCCGCCGTCAATTTTGGTCTGTTTCAGGCTCTGAACAGAAGCGGTAGCGCCCGTGCCAACAGCAACGTTGGTTTTGTAGCTGCCGAAGTTGGCGTCGAGCAGACCGTAGAGGGTCACGGTCGACTGAGCTTGTGCTGCACCAGCCATTGCGCCGAGTGCGGCCAAAGCGATAAGGGTCTTTTTCATTTGAGAGTTTCTCCAAGGTTAAACATAGGGCTCCGGTACGGGGTCCAATCAGCTTGCGCTTTTCGGCTCCACCAGAGACCCGGGCCAACCCCCTTTCGGGAAGTTGGGTCTATTGCACCAGACCCCGCCCTGTTTCGCAAAAGAATCGGCCCAAAAACTCGCCATTCGTTGCATGCCCACAACAACTTTCCTCTGCCCCGTGGAACTGAAACAACACAGCACCGCGTGTAGTGCAAAAGTTCCTACTGCTGATGCCGGTTTAAATCTGGGCTGAAAGCCTTGGCAAAAGCCCTGTTTGAATCAAGGGCGCCAATCGGACAGCGGTATCCGCGCAAGGGCTGTGGCACGCCTGCCACGCCACCGGGAAACTAGAGGTAAAAGCCTAACCGATTCTGCGGCCCCAAAAAACAAACGTGGCCGGTGCGGGTACGCACGGCCAAAAGACCCACCGCTTCAGAGGAGAACAAAGGAGAAAACCCGGGAAAGCAGCCAAACGCCATGTCTCTTTTTTGACATCCCGGAGCCCCGCCAGGCAAAGGGTTTTCCCCTGTCGCCGAAGCGATAAGCCGGGGAATGCCACTCTTTACGGTTCTCCGCATCGCCCTTAATCTCGCCTTCGTCGAAACAGCCCGGGCAATCGACGGCGATTGCAAATATTGACCTCTTATTTTTCTTTCGTTTTTTGCTTTTGTTTTGTTTTTGTTTTTTGTTAATTAGAACTTTTGGAGACTCCATGAAAAAACTGACCCTGGTCGCCACTGCAGTGATGGGACTGTTGTCCACCACGGCCGCGATAGCCCAAAGCACCGTGACCATCTACGGCCTTCTTGACGGCGGTTACAACCACGTATCGGGTCTCCGGCAGGGCAGCGTCAACACGATTGCCAGCGGCATCATGGAAGGTTCGCGCTTTGGCCTTCGCGGCACGGAAGATATCGGCGGCGGCTACAAAGCCATTTTTACCCTTGAAAACCGCTTTGAACTGGATACCGGATCGGTCACCAACCGGCCCAATTCCGGCGCCCAGTTGCCTGATCGACTGAGCAACGCCGCGCTGATGGGCCTGCCTGGCGCCTTCCAGCCGGTCCTGAACTCCGTTGGCGCCAGCATTGGCTCGACGATCGGTGTGAACATCGCCGGCAACCTGTTCGACCGCCAGGCCTTTGCCGGCCTGATCACGCCAGTGGGTGCATTCACCTTTGGCCGCCAGTACACGCCAGCCTATTTGACCAGCGCAGCGTTCGATGCAACGCAGACCCAGTCGAGCCTGGCACTGGGCCAGATCGCCACCTTTCCGCCCAGCGTCGATATTCGCCTGAGCAATACCGTCCAATACGCCATTCAGATGAGCGGTGTGACCGCCACGCTGATGTATGGCGCAGGCGAAGTCGCCGGCGACAATTCCAAGGGCCGTTTCTTCGGCGGCATGGCGATGTACAAGGGCAGCGGCTTCTCGATGGGCGTTGCTCACAACACGCGCAACAACGAACTGGGTCAAAAATCCCTGACTGACACCGTCCTGGGCGCCACGGTCGATGTGGGACCCGGCACCGTGTATGGCCAGTATGCCAAGGTCAAGGACGACAACCCATCGGGCCTGTCAACTATCGCCGCGACGGTGGCCCCGTCGGTTGGCGCAGCGAACGCCGCCCTGATCCAGAATGCCTACATCAATGGCTTCAAGCAGGACGCCAACCTCATACACATCGGCTACCGCGTCACCAGTGGTGTTCACACGGTCGTGGTGGCTTACAACCGGCTGGATGACAAGCGCCCAAACAATGCGGACACCACCTCCTACGGCGCGACCTATACCTATGCGCTGTCCAAGCGCACCAACCTCAATGCGGTGCTGACCCGCTTCAACAACAAGGGCCTGGGTCAGGCGGCTCCTGGCGGAAACGGCTTCCTCGGCGGCGTGACGTCTACCGCGGGCACCGACTCCACCAACATCGCCTTCGGTATCCGTCACACGTTCTGATCACGTCCCCGGAAAACCGCAAAAACACCGCAGGAACGCCGCAAGGGCTCACCCACGGCGGGCCTCACGGTCAAATGCCATAAAAGCCCCCTTTCTTGGGGGCTTTTTCTTTTTGCTTCCCGGCGGCCGGGGCCCCTACCCGCACACCGCTTGTCCCCGCCCGTCACACCGCGCTAACATGCTGGAATACACCGTCCAGATGAGAGAAAAGGCCATGACACCCGCACTCGATACCGCGCTGAATGCTGCAGATGGCGCGCTGCGCACCCTCTTTGCCAAACCCCAGGCCAGCCGTACCTGCCCCACCGTGGCGGGCCAGCGCACAGAACTGAGCACGCAGGAAAAGACATTGTCGGGCGCACTGATGCGGGTCAACCATGTGGGCGAAGTCTGCGCGCAGGCGCTTTACGCGGCGCAGGCCCTCACCACGCGGGACCCGGCACTGCGCCGGCACTTCCTGGCGGCCAGCCGCGAAGAAGGCGATCACCTGGCCTGGACGCGTGAACGGCTGGACGAGCTCGGCGCGCGGCCTTCGCTGCTCAACCCCTTGTGGTACGCCGGAGCCTTTGGCCTCGGGCTGCTGGCAGGTCGCCTGGGTGACCGGGTCAGCCTGGGGTTTGTCGTGGAGACCGAGCGGCAGGTGGAAGCCCACCTGGCCAGCCACCTGGAACGCCTGCCCGAAGGCGACCACGACTCCCGGGCCATTGTGGCGCAAATGAAAGATGATGAAGCCCGCCATGCGCAGGATGCGCAAAACGCCGGCGCCATGCCCATGCCGGCACCCGTCAAGGCGCTGATGCAGGCCTCGGCCAGGCTCATGACCACCACGGCCCATTACCTCTGAAGCCGGGTTCGCTCCAGTCGTCTTTTTGCTACTGATTTAGCAGCATGACATGCTTGGAGAGCATGGGCCACAGCCTGAAAACAGGCTGTGCTCCTTGGGCAGCCTCCGCGCTACGCGCTGCGGTGCCATTCGCCTTGGGAGCGCCCCGTCGGCTCACACCTCCTGCAACTCAAAACTGGTGGTGATGTCGGCCGTCTTTCCCAGCATGATGGTGGCCGAGCAGTATTTGTCGTGACTCATGGCGATGGCGCGCTCGACCGCGCTGGCGACAAGGCCGCGCCCGGTCACGACAAAATGCATGTGGATTTTGGTGAACACCTTGGGGTCCGTCGGCGCCCGTTCGGAACTGAGCTTGACCGAGCAGCCCCGCACATCGTGGCGGCCGCGCTTGAGTATCAATACCACGTCATAGGCCGTGCAACCGCCGGTGCCGGCCAGCACGGTCTCCATGGGCCGGGGTGCCAGGTTGGCACCGCCGTTTTCCGGCTTGTCCGCATCGGGCGCTCCATCCATCACCAGGGTATGGCCGCTGCCGGTTTCGGCCAGAAACGTCATGCCCGAACGTGACCCGGTCGTTGCGCTGGGGCCTGTCCAGCTCACTGTGCATTCCATAAACATCATTCCTTATGCAAAAGATTTATAACCAAAACGCTGGAAATGTCGAATTTTTGCCACATATATTGTGCAGCGCAGCATTGCTCCGGCTATACTGAAATCATCGCAGCAATACAAAAACAAACCATAGCGGTTTTGTATTTTTGCACTGGTTGTCTCCTCCACTCCTCTAAGGGTGGATTTATAGGCCCAGACCGCAAGGTCTGGGTCTTTTTTCTTGCCCACTATGATGTTGGACTGCGAGAAAAACATGCCAACCCACACTCCCCCTGCTGCCCCCCCCTCCCCTCAAGCGGCCAAAACCGCACGCAAAGTGTCTGCGCAAGGCCTCAAGCCCGCCGATTACCTGAAAAAAATCCTTACCGCGCGGGTCTATGACGTCGCGCTGGAAACGGCCCTGGAGCCAGCGAAAAACCTGGGCCGGCGGCTGAACAATACCGTGCTGCTCAAGCGCGAAGACCAGCAGCCCGTCTTCAGCTTCAAGCTGCGCGGCGCCTACAACAAGATGGCGCACCTCAGCAGCGCCCAGCTCAAAAAGGGCGTGATTTGCGCCTCGGCCGGCAACCATGCCCAAGGCGTCGCCCTGAGCGCGCAAAAACTCGGCACCCGCGCCGTCGTAGTGATGCCGACGACCACGCCACAGGTCAAGATCGATGCGGTCAAAGGCTGGGGTGCAGAAGTGGTGCTGCACGGCGACAGCTACTCGGATGCCTATGCCCATGCCGTGTTGCTGGAAAAAAAACGCGGCCTGACCTTTGTGCACCCATTTGACGATCCGGACGTGATTGCCGGCCAGGGCACGATTGCGATGGAAATCCTGATGCAGCTGCAAAGCCTGGGCTCCAGCCGGCTCGATGCGGTGTTTGTGGCCATAGGCGGCGGCGGCCTGATTTCCGGCGTTGCGAACTACATCAAGGCGGTGCGACCCGAGATCAAGGTCATCGGCGTGCAGATGAACGACTCCGACGCGATGATGCAGTCAGTGAGCGCGAAAAAGCGCGTGACCCTGCACGACGTGGGCCTGTTTTCAGACGGCACGGCCGTCAAGCTGGTGGGCGAGGAAACCTTTCGCATCAGCCGCGAGCTGGTCGACGAATTCATCAGCGTGGACACCGACGCGGTGTGCGCCGCCATCAAGGACGTGTTTGTGGACACGCGCAGCATCGTGGAGCCTGCGGGCGCGCTGGCCGTGGCCGCCATCAAGCAGTACGTGGCCACGCACAAGACCAAGGGCGAAACCTACGCCGCCATTTTGTGCGGCGCCAACATGAACTTCGACCGCCTGCGCTTTGTGGCCGAGCGGGCCGAAGTGGGCGAGGAGCGCGAGGCGCTGTTTGCCGTGACGATTCCCGAAGAGCGCGGCAGCTTCCGGCACTTTTGCGAGCTGATCGGCGAGTTGCCCGGCGGCCCGCGCAGCGTGACCGAATTCAACTACCGCATCAGCGACGACGAGAAAGCCCATGTCTTTGTGGGGCTGACCACCTCGGCCAAGGGCGAGAGCAGCAAGATCGCAGCCAACTTCTCCCGCCACGGCTTCAAGGCGCTCGACCTCACGCATGACGAGCTCGCCAAGGAGCATATCCGCCACATGGTGGGCGGGCACAGCGCGCTGTCCAAAGACGAACGCTTGCTGCGCTTCATCTTTCCCGAGCGGCCCGGCGCGCTGATGAAATTTTTGTCCAGCATGCAGCCGGGCTGGAACATCAGCCTCTTTCACTACCGCAACCAGGGCGCCGACTATGGCCGCATCCTGGTGGGCCTGCAGGTGCCCAAGAGCGACAACAAGGCCTTCAAGGCCTTCCTGGACACCCTGGGCTACCCCCACGTGGAAGAAACCGACAACCCCGTCTACCGGCTGTTTCTACAGAGCTGAGCGGACCAACGCATGACATCACAAAGCACGCCATCACCAGAAACACCCGGGACCGGCTTGTCCCCCACCTCAACGTGCCCACGCTGCGGCGCTGGCTTTCGCTGCGGCATGGTGGCCGGCGACGCGCAATGCTGGTGCGTCAAGCTGCCGCACGTGATGCCCGTGCCTGCTTCAACTTCCCCGGCGGGCAAAGAGGCAAGCGCTGACAGCGCCAGCGCCGCCTCGTGCTACTGCCCGGCCTGCCTCCAGCTGATCACCGAGAACCGTGTCCGATGACTGCCACCACCTCTTTCCCCCCTGTCTCCTCTTCTCATCCGGCCCTGCACATCCCGGCGATCGCGCCCATCGCCGATGCCGCGCTGGCAGACCGGCTGCAGCACAAGATCGACCACAAGACCAAGCCCTTGGGCGCGCTGGGGGCGCTGGAAGGCCTGGCGCTGCAGCTGGGCCTGATCCAGCGCCGCGAGACCGTCACGCTGCACGAGCCGCAAATGGTGGTGTTTGCGGCCGACCACGGCATTGCCGCAGAAGGCGTTTCAGCCTATCCGCAGGCCGTCACCGTGCAGATGGTGGGCAACATGCTGGCCGGCGGCGCAGCCGTCAATGTGTTTGCCCGCCAGCATGGCTTTGCACTGCACGTGGTCGACGCCGGCGTCGCGGCTGAACTGCCCGCACACCCGCAACTGCTGCAGCGCAAGATCGCGCACGGTACGCGCAACCTCTGCAGCGAGCCCGCCATGTCGCCGGCCGAAGCCCATGCGGCGCTTCAGGCGGGCATGGCCGTCGTGCGGGCCCTGCCGGGCAACGTGGTGGCGCTGGGCGAAATGGGGATTGCCAACACCTCGGCGGCGGCCCTGCTGTTTGCGCGGCTGGCCGGCGCCAGCCTGGAGGACGCAACAGGGCGCGGCACGGGCCTGACCGACCCGCAGCTGCTGCACAAGCAGGGTGTGCTGATGCGCGCCCTGGAACGCCACGCCGACGCCACGCGGCCGCTTGACGCGCTCGCCGCGCTCGGTGGTTTTGAAATTGCCATGATGTGCGGCGCGATGCTGCAGGCCGCCAGCGAACGCCGCGTCGTGCTGGTCGACGGTTTCATCGCCGGCGCCGCGGCGCTGGTGGCCCACGCCCTGGCGCCGCAGGTGCGCGACTACCTGGTGTTCTGCCACCGCTCAGCCGAGCGTGGCCACGGCCTGCTGCTGGCCCACCTGAAGGCCACGCCGCTGCTTGAACTCGACCTGCGGCTGGGAGAAGGCACAGGCGCCCTGCTGGCCTGGCCGCTGGTGCAGTCGGCGGCGCTGTTCCTGGACGAGATGGCCAGCTTTGACTCGGCCGGCGTGAGCGGCAAGGAGAGCCCCTGAATGCGCCCGGATGTCGCCACGATGTCGCCATGACACCAACATAACGCCGCCATGACATCCCCATGAACCTGATCAGCCAATTTGTGCGTGAGTACCTGCTCGCCGTCCAGTTCTTCACCCGCATACCCGTCGTGGGGCGGCTGGCCGACTGGGTAGGCTACAGCCCCGAACTGCTGCGCGCCAGCGCTGGCCACTTTCCGGGCATCGGCATCCTGGTTGGCACACTGGCGGCACTGGTGTATTGGTTATTGCAGGCCCTGCTGCCCGACACCCCCTTCACACCGCTGGTGGCCACCGTCCTGTCCACCGCCGCCACCGTGCTGTTGACGGGCGGTTTTCATGAAGACGGGCTGGCCGATGTGGCCGATGGCCTGGGCGGCAGCCAGGACCGCGACCGCGCGCTGGAGATCATGAAAGACTCGCGCGTGGGTGCGTTTGGCGCCATGGCGCTGATGCTGGCGCTGCTGGGCAAGGTCGCCCTGCTGGCGATGCTGGGCTCGGTCGAGGGCAGCCTTCCCGAGGGCGGGGACGACGCCCCTTTCAGCAATTGGTACATCTGCGCCGCGCTGCTGACGGGCCACGTGGTCTCGCGCGGCCTGCCGCTGTTGCTGATCTGGCTGCTGCCGCACGTCGGCAACACTGCAAGCTCCAAGTCCAAGCCGCTGGCCGACCAGATTTCCCAGGGCAGCCTGCTGGTCGCATTCATCTGGTCATTTGTCGTGCTGGCCCTTGCAGGCCTGGCGCTGGATGCCATCAGTTTGATAACAGCCTGCAGCTTTGCCATGCTGGCGCTGTTGTGGATGGGGGCGCTCTTCAAACGGCGCCTGCAGGGCTTCACCGGCGACTGCCTCGGCGCCACGCAGCAGGTCTGCGAAATCGCCTTCTACCTGGGTCTGGCCGTTAGTTTGTGAATATGGCCCCCACGCTTGTCGCTTCGCGTACTGCGCTGCCCCCCGAGGGGGCGCATTTCGCCTTGGGGCGGCCCGGCGGCGAAACCCTGGCCCCCACGCCTGTCGCTTCGCGTACTGCGCTGCCCCCCGAGGGGGCCGCTGCGCCTGCGGCCCGGCTAAGCCGGTTCCGCGGCCCCTGCTGGGTTAAGACCCCACCTTGCCTTGATAGGCCCCCCACGCTTGTCGCTTCAGAAATGCGCCGGAGGACCTCTCCTCGATGAAGCTCTGGCTGGTCCGTCATGCGCAGCCCTTGATTGGGCCCGGCATTTGCTACGGCCGGCACCCGGTGGCGGCCGATGCGGGCGCGACGGCGCACTGTGCGCAGTCGCTGACCCGCTTGCTGCCTGAGGGCTGCCGCGTCGCCAGCTCGCCGCTAGCAAGGTGCGAGCAGCTGTCTAGGACTCTGCAAGGACTGCGGCCCGACTTGACTTATGAATCAGACCCGCGCCTGCAGGAAATGGATTTCGGCCAGTGGGAAGGCCGCGCCTGGCAGGACATTGCCCCGGCCGAGCTGCAGGCATGGACCGACGACTTTGCGAACTACGCCGTCGGTGGCGACGGAGAAAGCGTCAGCCAGGTGATGGCGCGCGTCGCCTCTGCCTTCGACGAATTGCAGGGTCCGGCAGGCACGCTGTGGATCACGCACGCGGGCGTCATGCGGGCGGTACACCTGCTGGCGCGCGGCCTGCGCCAGGTCGCGCGTGCCGACCAATGGCCGATGGGTGCACTGGCTTATGGACAATGGTGCACACTGGAACTGGTATGAACACCCCCGTTGCTTGCTCACTGCGTGTAGCCGCCTCCCCCCTTGCAGGGGGCGACACCTGCGGCCTGGCAGAGCCAGTTCCGCGGCGTCTGCTGGTATCGCGTCGCACACGGGTGATCAGCGCCAAATGAAGCCATACCCAAAACCGACCTAACAACACCAAGGCATCACAACATGGCAGCAAATCTGGACGGTCAGCTCGTGGTGGCGATCTCGTCGCGCGCGCTGTTTGATTTCGAGGAAGAGAACCGTATTTTTGAAACGGGCCTGATGCAGGAAGCGCCGCCGGGGGCCAAAAAAGATGCGGCCTACATGAAGCTGCAGCTGGAGCGGCTCGACGTGCCGGCCAAGCCCGGCGTGGCGTTCTCGCTGGTCAAGAAACTGCTGGCATTCAATGACGCCCCTGAAAGCCAGGGCGAAGCGGCCAGCCCGGCCGCGCCGAGCCAGCGGGTGGAGGTGGTGATCCTGTCGCGCAACGACCCGGTCTCGGGCATGCGCGTGTTCCGCTCGGCGCAGCATTATGGCCTGAAGATCGAGCGCGGCACCTTCAACCGCGGCGAAGCGCCGTGGCGCTACCTGAAGCCCCTGCATGCCAACCTCTTTTTGTCGGCCCACCTCAGCGACGTGCGCGACGCGCTGGTTGCCGGCGTGCCCGCCGCACAGGTGTACCCGCACTCGGTGCGTGCCAGCGACGCGCATCCGCACGAAGTGCGCATTGCTTTTGACGGCGATGCAGTGCTGTTCTCCGACGAGGCCGAGCGCGTCTTCCAGTCGCAGGGCCTCACGGCCTTCCAGCAGCACGAGCGCGACAAGGCCACGCAGCCGCTGCTGGCCGGGCCGTTCAAACCGCTGCTGGAGGCGCTGCACCGCCTGCAACAGGCGGGCACCTCGCGCATGCGCATACGCACCGCGCTGGTCACCGCGCGCAGCGCCCCGGCGCACGAGCGCGCCATCCGCACTCTGATGGACTGGAACATCGAAGTCGATGAAGCGATGTTCCTCGGCGGGCTGGCCAAGGGCGAGTTCCTGCGCGAGTTCGAACCCGATTTTTTCTTTGACGACCAGACCGGCCATGTGCACTCGGCGGCCCAGCATGTGCCCTCGGGCCACGTGGCCAGCGGCGTATCCAACCAGTTGTCACCAAAAGGTTTGCCAGAATGAATGTTCCTGCCAGCACTGCCAGCACTCCCGGCCCCGCCGGCTTCCTCGCCAAATTCAGCGCCTTCCGGCTGTTCGGCGCACGCGTCTGGGCCCTGTCGGCGCCTTACTTCCAGTCGGAAGACAAATGGAAAGCGCGCGGCCTGCTGCTGGCCATCGTCGTCCTGAACCTGGGCGCGGTCTACATGCTGGTGCTGCTCAATGAATGGAACCGGGTGTTTTACGACGCCTTGCAAAACAAGGACGCGGCAGTGTTCTGGACGCAGCTGGGGCGCTTTACCTACCTGGCCTTCGCCTTCATCCTGATTGCGGTGTACCGCTTCTACCTCACCCAGTTGCTGGAGGTGCGCTGGCGCGCCTGGATGACGACACACTACCTGAAACGCTGGCTCGCCGACCACGCGTTTTACAAGCTGGAGCTGGGCCGCTTCACCGGCGCAGCCAAAGACGCGCTGAACACGAAGGACACCCCGGACAACCCGGACCAGCGTATCCAGGAAGACATCAACCTCTTCACCTCCTACAGCATTTCACTGAGCATGGGCCTGCTCAATGCGGTGGTCACGCTGCTCAGCTTTGTCGGCATCCTCTGGTCTCTCTCGGGTGCTTTCGCATTCACGCTGGGCGGCACGAGTTACAGCATTCCGGGCTTCATGGTCTGGATGGCCGTGCTTTACTGCGCCCTGGGTAGCGTGCTCACGCACTACATCGGCCGTCCGCAGATCAGGCTCAACTTCCTGCAACAGCGTTATGAAGCCGATTTTCGCCACCACATGGTGCGGGTGCGCGAATACAGCGAAGCGATTGCGCTGGACAAGGGCGAAACCGTGGAGCGCGTGCACCTGGACACGCGCTTTGCCGCCGTGCTGGCCAATTACCTGCTGCTGATCAAAAAGCAGAAGAACCTGGTGTGGTTCACCAACTTCTTTGGCCAGGCCGCCGTGGTGTTTCCTTTCATCGTGGCGGCACCGCGGTTTTTCAGCGGCGCCATCCAGCTCGGCGAGCTGATGCAAATCGCGTCGGCCTTCGGGCGGGTGCAGGACTCGCTGAGCTGGCTGGTCGACAACTACAGCAGCCTGGCCGCGTGGCGCGCCACGACCGACCGCCTGACCAGCTTTGAAGACCACATCGCGGCGATGACCGAGCAAGGACGCGCGCAACTGGCTGCCAATTTGATAGCAAACGAAGCCTCCCCGCTGGCCGGCGCTGACACGCTCGCGGCCCGCGACCTGACGCTGGCCCTGCCCTCGGGCGCCACGCTGCTGAGCGGCGTGTCCGTGCAGGCGGCACCCGGCGAAAGCGTGCTGGTGAAGGGCCCGTCGGGCAGTGGCAAGTCCACGCTGTTCCGGGCGCTGGCGGGCATCTGGCCGTTCTCGCGAGGCCAGACACAGTTGCCGCGGGACGCGATGTTCATTCCGCAGCGTCCCTATTTCCCCGACGGCGCGCTGCGCGATGCGCTGGCCTACCCGCAACCGGCCGCGCGCTACAGTGACGAAGCCCTGCAGCAGGCGCTGTCTGACGCGCTGTTGCCCCAGCTGGCCAGCCGGCTGGACGACAAGGATGCCTGGACCCAGAAGCTGTCGGGCGGCGAGCAGCAGCGCCTGGCGATTGCCCGCGTGCTGCTGAAAAAGCCCGCCTGGATTTTTGCCGATGAAGCGACCAGCGCGCTGGACGAAGCGGCCGAGAAAACGCTGTATGAAAAACTGCTGGCGCATGTGAAGGCCATGCATGGCGGCATCGTCTCGATTGCCCACCGCCCCACGGCGGCGGCCTTTCACAGCAGGCTCTGGGAACTGGAAAAATTGCCGCCGGGTGGACCCGTGCTCTACCGGCTGCACGAAAGCCGGCCGCAGCAGACCCTCTGAAGACCCTCTGAAGCCCTACTGAAGACACACGAAAGAAATACGGAAAAGTCACTGAATGCCCGAAGAACCACTCAAGGCAACGCCGCCGTCCGCCACTGAATCGCTTTCGCCATGGACGCCCATCACCTACCCGGTGTTCCGCATGCTGTGGAGCACCTGGCTGGTGGCCAACATCTGTATGTGGATGAACGACGTGGCCGCCGCCTGGATGATGACGTCCATGACCACCACGCCGCTCTGGGTCGCGCTGGTGCAATCGGCCTCGACCCTGCCGGTCTTCCTGCTCGGCCTGCCCAGCGGTGCGCTGGCCGACATCCTGGACCGGCGGCGCTACTTCATCATGACGCAGTTCTGGATTGCCGGCGTGGCCACGCTGCTGTGTATCGCCGTGGTCTCGGGTGTGATGACGCCGCCGCTGCTGCTGGCCCTGACCTTTGCCAACGGCATCGGGCTGGCCATGCGCTGGCCGGTGTTCGCCGCCATCGTGCCCGAGCTGGTGCCGCGCCCGCAGTTGCCGGCCGCGCTGGCCTTGAACGGTGTGTCCATGAATGCCTCGCGCATCGTCGGCCCCCTGGTGGCAGGCGCGCTGATTGCCAGTGCCGGCACCGCCTGGGTGTTTGTTCTCAATGCCGTGCTGTCGGTCATCTCCGGCTTCATCATCATGCGCTGGCGGCGCGACCATGTACCCAGCCCGCTGGGGCGCGAACGCCTGGTCAGCGCCATGCGCGTGGGGCTGCAATTTGTGCGGCAGTCGCACCGCCTGCGGGCCGTGCTGGTGCGCGTCTCGCTGTTTTTCCTGCATTCCACTGCCCTGCTGGCCCTGCTGCCTCTGGTGGCGCGCAACCTGCACGGCGGCGGTGCCGGCACCTTCACGCTGCTGCTGGCCTCCATGGGGGCGGGCGCCATCATCGCCGCCATGTACCTGCCGCGCCTGCGCCAGATGATGCCGCGCGACACGCTGGTGCTGCGCTCCACCGTGCTGCAGTCGGCCTCCACCGCCGTGATGGCGCTGGCGCCGAATGTCTATGTCGCCGTGCCGGCCATGCTGCTCAATGGCATGGCCTGGATCTCCTGCGCCAATTCGCTCAGCGTGTCGGCCCAGCTGTCGCTGCCGGACTGGGTGCGGGCACGCGGCATGTCGATGTACCAGATGGCCATCATGGGCGCCAGCGCCCTGGGCGCTGCGCTGTGGGGCCAGGTGGCCACGGTGACCAGCGTGCCGACGGGCCTGCTGGTGGCCGCGCTGAGCGGCACGGTCACCATGCTGCTGGCCCAGCGCTGGGTCACGGACCTCAGCATCGAGGAAGACCTGACGCCTTCACGCGACTTCAAAGTGCCGGTGGCCAACGTGCCGCCCGGTGCAGGCCATGTGGTGGTCACCATTGAATACCAGATCGATCCGGCCCGTGCCGACGATTTTCGTGCCCTGATGCAGGAGAGCCGCCGCAGCCGCCTGCGCCAGGGAGCGCTCGACTGGGCGCTGCTGCGCGACATCGGTAACCCGGGGCGCTACATCGAGCAGATCATCGACGAGTCATGGACCGAACACCTGCGGCGCTTTGACCGCGTGACCGCCAGCGACGTAGCGCTGCGCGAGCGCAAGCTCGCCTTTCACGTCGGAGAAGAGCCGCCGCTGGTCAACCGCTGCCTCGTGGAAGGCAGCTGAGGGTCTGGTATTGCTGCAGTACGCTGAGCCGTGAAGCTCAGGGCGTCCCCACATAACCGGCATAGCCGCGCGCCCGCAGCTCGCAGGCCGGGCATTGCCCGCAGCCGTAGCCCCAGGCCTGCCGGTGCGTGCGGTCGCCCAGGTAGCAGGTGTGGGTGTGCTCGATGATCAGCTCGACCAGCGCCTGGCCGCCCAGCGCATGGGCCAGACGCCAGGTGTCGGCCTTGTCGATCCACATCAGCGGTGTCTCGATCAGAAAGCGTTTGTCCATGCCCAGCGAGAGCGCCAGCTGCATGGCCTTGATGGTGTCGTCGCGGCAGTCGGGGTAGCCTGAAAAGTCGGTTTCGCAGACGCCGGTCACCAGCACCTGCAAATCGCGCCGATAGGCCAGCGCGGCCGCCAGCGTGAGAAACAGCAGGTTGCGCCCCGGCACAAAGGTGTTGGGCAGGCCCGAGTTTTCCATCTTGAAGGCCACGTCGCGCGTCAGCGAGGTATCGCTCACCTGCCCCAGCACGGCCAGGTCGAGCAGATGGTCTTCGCCCAGCTTGGGCGCCCAGTGCGGAAACCGGCTTTTGATTTCGCGCAGCACATTCAGGCGTGCATCCAGCTCCACCTTGTGGCGCTGGCCGTAGTCAAAGGCGACGGTCTCCACGCGCTCGTATTTGGAGAGCGCCTGGGCCAGGCAGGTGGTGGAATCCTGGCCACCGGAAAACAGCACAAGTGCGGAGGTATGCATGGCCGGCTTCACCCCTTTCTACAGCAGGCCGCGGCGCGCCAGGCTCTGCATCAACGCCGTGACGCCAAAAGTCCAGGGCGCGGCCTTGTCCGACGTGGTGACGCGGTTCACCAGGCTGCCCAGCTGCGGCGTCGCCACCGTCACCAGGTCGCCCACCACATGGGTGAAGCCCTGGCCAGGGCCGTGCCGGTCCTGCGTGGGTGCGAACATGGTCCCCAGAAACAACATGAAGCCATCAGGATACTGGTGGTTGGCGCCAATCGCCTGGGCCACCAGGTCCAGCGGGTCACGGCTGATCAGGCTCAGCGAACTGCCGCCTTTCATTTCGAAACCCTCCGGCCCGGTCACCGTCATGGCCAGCTCACTGCGGCGCACATCGTCCATGGTGAAGTGGTCGTCCAGCAGGCGAATGAAGGGGCCGATGGCGCACGAAGCGTTGTTGTCCTTGGCCTTGCCCAGCAGCAGCGCGCTGCGCCCTTCAAAGTCACGCAGGTTGACGTCATTGCCCAGCGAAGCGCCCTGCACCTCGCCGCGCGAATTCACCGCCAGCACGATTTCAGGCTCCGGGTTGTTCCAGTGGCTGCGCGGGTGCAGACCTACTTCAGCGCCCGTGCCCACCGCGCTCATGGGCTGGCTCTTGGTGAAGATTTCCGCGTCGGGCCCAATGCCGACCTCCAGGTATTGCGACCAGACGCCCTGGACAATCAGCACTTCCTTGAGCTGGGCCGCTTCCGGCGAACCGGGCTTGATGCTGCTGAGGTTCTCGCCCATGACGCTGACCACCGCGCTGCGCACGGACTCGGCCTTGCTGGCGTCGCCGCCGGCCTGCTCTTCAATCACCCGCTCCAGCATGGAAGCCACAAACGTGACTCCCGCCGCCTTGATGGCCTGCAAGTCGCACGGTGCGATCAGCCAGGGCAATTTCGGGTCGTGCGCGTCCGCATGCGAATTGGCCAGCACCTCGGCCGTGCCCGCCAGGCGCGGCAGCGACGGCGCGGCCGCACGCACGGCCCTGGCCAGGTCCGGCAACTCCAGCAGCTGGCTCGCAGTCGGCGCCAGGCTGGAGAGGTCAAACACGCCGCCGGGATTGACCAGCGCCAGCACAGGGCCGGAGCCCTCGACCCAGACCCGGCCGATCAGCAATGCATCGGGGGCGTCAACAGGCAGGGTCGCGGACGGGCTCAATAAATTTTTCATGGTGGTGTGGCGAATGGAACGCGTATTAACGGGGTTACGGGTAATTTACGGGTGGTACGGATAACCGTATTTTGACAAGGGGAGGATGTGCAATTTCATGAGTTGCAACCTCAATGCTAATGCTACAGCGCTGCAAGGCGCCGGCTCATCACCAGGCCGTGCTGCCGGCCATTCAACCTCTTTTTTGCAAGGTTAAGTGAGTTCGCGTCCGCTTATACGGGAAAACCCTATACTGAACCGACACCTGCAGGGCATTTCGCCCGCCGTGAAGGAGTTCATTTGATCGACAGTGGAGCAACACCGCGACGCGCCAAAGCCCCAAAGCAGTCAAGCCTGGCGCGGCTCAAGCGCCTGCTGGGCCCCCGCCTCGCGCCGGCCCCCGCATCCAGCCCCGGCACGGTGTCAAAAAGCTGGCTGGGTCGGCGCTCTCCAGCGGAGCGGCTCAACCTGGCGCTTCAGGGCGGCGGCGCCCATGGGGCCTTCACCTGGGGGGTATTGGATGCGCTGCTTGAAGACCCGCGCGTCCAGTTCGAGGGCCTGAGCGGCAGCAGTGCCGGCGCCATGAATGCCGTGGTGTTTGCAGACGGCTGGATGAAGGGCCAGCGCGAGGGCGCGCGCCAGGGCCTGGCCGACTTCTGGGGCGAGGTCGGAAAGCAGATGCCCTGGAGCATGATGACCCAGGGGCAGGGCGACGCCATCAGCCTGTCGCCGGCCAGCAAGATGCTGGCGAACTGGGCCGGGTATTTCTCGCCTTCGCAGCTCAACCCGCTGGACCTGAATCCCTTGCGCGACCTGCTCAACCGGCAGGTCGACTTCGAGCGCCTGCGCGCGGGCAGTCCGTTCAAGCTGTTCATCGGCACCACGCAGGTGAACACCGGCAAGCTGCGCGTGTTTCGGGAAAACGAACTCACGGCTGAGGTGCTGTTGGCCTCCGCCTGCCTGCCCAAGATCCATCACTCGGTGGAAATCGACGGCCAGCCGTATTGGGACGGCGGCTACTCGGCCAACCCGGCGGTGTTTCCGCTGTTCTACGACTGCGATTCACGCGATGTGCTGCTGGTCCTGCTGAGTCCGCTCGAGCGCAATGGCACGCCGCGCAGCGTGGAGGAGATCGAGGCGCGCATTGTGGAGCTGGCCTTCAACGCCACCTTCATGCGCGAGATGCGCATGTTCGCCCATGCGACGGAGTTTTCAAGCCTGCCCTTCCTGACCACGGGGCGGCTGGAGCGGCGACTGCAGAAGATGCGCTTTCACATGGTCGACTCCGCTGAGCTGGTGAGCCTGCAACGCACCGAAACCAAGCTGCTGGCACACGGCCCCTTTCTCGAACTGCTGCGGGAACAGGGGCGCGAGAGGGCCGGCACCTGGCTCTCGACGCATTACGAGGACGTTGGGCGGCGGTCAACGGTCGATGTGAAGAAGTGGTTCAGCTGAGAGTGGTTCAACTGAGCCGGCCTGCCCCCACCAGCGCCGGCGAGCCGCCGCAGCCCCGGGCGGCTCGCACAAGGCCCACGTGCAAGGCTATCGGCAGAGCTTGTTATGTCGTGGAATCACTACAACTTTTTTCCCAGAATTCATGACATGCGATGAACGGAATTGACGATAGCGCCAGGGCAACCGCCGCCGCACACTCTTCAGACGTTTTGAGCACCACATTCAGCGCAGCAGGTGATCGGACACGGGGCCAGCGAAGCCAGTGATTCGGAGAAGGCAGCGATGAAAACCGGTCATCCAGAGCGCCCTGTTTATTCAACTCCTTATTCAAAAAAAGAGACATTCATGACGCAGTCCAACAACCAGCTTTTCGATTTCCACCGTGCCAGCCTGAAGGCGACAGGCGATACGATCAGGTGGTCACTGGAGGGCGCGGAACGTTTGCGCAGCCATCAGCTTGCCGCTATCACCGAGGCCCTGGCATCCCATGCACAGGCCACCACCATGGTCAACGAGGCAAAGGACTTTGAAGAACTCGTCGCCGTATCGGCAAAGCTCGTGAACATCCAGTCCCGGACGATGATCGGCTACTGGAGCGGCCTCTACCAGATGGCCAGCGAGAGCCAGACCGAGGTTACCAAGCGCATGCAGGCCCAGGCGGAACAGATTCGGGAAAACTCCCGGAAAATTCTTGGCATCAGCACAGCTGGACAGGCGCCGATGCTGGCGGCGCTGCAACCGCTGGTGGACGCGGCCTCATCGGTTTACGACTTGGGCGCGCGCGCCACGGAAGAGGCGACGAAGTTCGCCACAGGCACCTGGAAAACTCCCCGCGCGGGTACGACCCGGGGGAACGGCGTGAATGGGCATCAAAAGTCGGCCTGAAGAAGCCGCCCACTAAGACATCGCCGGAGGTGCTGGAGCGAGACAAATTTGCCGGGACAGCGTGTCGCTGTCACCTGGCCATCCCCATCCAATGTTCTGTCACACCATGAGTTGCCGTCAATAACAAATTTTTCGCGTTTCAGTGGCCAGGTTCTTGCATGTCGTTAATTCAACCACGAAGCCGCGTTCCAGCTTACCCGGAGCGCAGGCTGCCTCAGGAGGAAGCGAATGTTGTCCCATCATGAATTGGCAAAATTATTTCTGATCAGCCGGGCGCCAGAACAGCTCGCCCTGGGCGACCCGGATGTCGGCTCGTTGATCGAAAAAAATCTGGTGGGTCTGCCGCGAATATCCGATGGCGGGAGCAATTTGCAAATCACGGGCCTCGGCATTGCAGTGCTGCGCGCACTGGACCGGCCGCAGCGCAGGCGTTCGGGCTACGCTCCATCTCACTAGCTCGCATCCGGCGATCGCGATGTGACGCGACGCCGTGAGCCTTGGAGCCGCGAACAAAACCCAGCGAAGCGGTCCTGGCCAGGCGTGCCGCCGCAGACAGTGCTATAGCTATAGCACGGCAAGGCGGCACAACGACGCCGTGAGGGTTTTGTTGACGGCTCTTATTGAACCAGGCTATTGTCGATCGCGTAGCGCGTCAGCTCGGCATTGCTGTGCACATCGAGTTTTGCGCAGATACGGGAACGGTAGGTGGTAATGGTACTGGCGCTCAGGTGCAGGCCGGCAGCGATGCGGGCCAGACTCTTGCCATCGACAATCTGCCTGAGGACTTCAAGTTCCCGGTCGGTCAGCGACTCATGGCCCCTTTTCCTGCGGCCGCCGCGTGTGCTACCGACATTGGCGGCCAGCTGATCGACCAGTTCAGCGCTGAGGTACTTGCCACCGGCGTGTGCCTTGCGCACCGCGGCGATCAGGCTGGCGGTGGGGCTGTCCTTGGTCAGGTAGCCGGCCGCGCCGTGTTTGAGTGCCCGCATGGCGTAGAGATCCTCGGCATACATGCTCAGCATCAGTACGGCGAGCCCGGGACACTCGGCGCGCAACATCTTCAGCAACTCCAGCCCGTTGCGCCCCGGCAATGCGATGTCCACCAGCGCCACGTCAAACGCCTGTTTGCGCACCAGGTTCAAGGCATCCCTAGCCGTCGGCGCCTCTCCCGTGACGTCGATGTCGGGCGCGGTGCCCAGCATCAAGCGCACCCCATTGCGCACAACAGCATGGTCATCCACCAGCAGGACCCGGATCCTGGGACCCGTCATTGCCGGTTCCCCGGCGGCCATGGCAGGCGCAGGGCAACCGTCGTGCCCTGCCCAGGCACCGGGATCATCTTCAGTTCCGCGCCACAGTGGCGTGCCCGCTCATGCATGCCGGCGATACCCCAGGATTCGCGCTGCCCCATGCGAACCAGGCCATTGCCGTTGTCCATCACTGCCACAGTCACCGCGCCATCCGCCTGCCGCACCTGGATGTCGACCCGCGAGGCCCCGGCATGACGCACGACATTGGTCAATGCTTCCTGGACAATGCGAAACACCGCATTGCTGGATTTGGCATCGAGCTGGGCGAGAACCTCGGTTTCATCGATGTCCACCCGGCAGGTCAGCCCCGCCTGCTTTTCAATCTGGCTCGCATACCACTCGATCGCTGCCCAGACGCCCAGCTGGTCCAGCACGCTGGGCCGCAAATCCGTGATGATCCGGCGCACGCTGGCCAGCGCGGTATCGGCCAGATCGGCGGCGTCGGCCAATTGCGGGTCTGATGGCAGGCCTCGCCGCACGCAGCGCTCCTGTGCAACCGACACATAGGCCTTGATACCCGTCAGCAGGCCGCCCAGCTCGTCGTGGATCTCCCGGGCGATCCGCTTGCGCTCCTCTTCCCGAATATGCTCCTGGTGGGCGGCCAGGCGACTGATGGCACGCTCAGCCTCCTCGCGCCGCATGATCTCGTGTTCGAGCGACTGCGCCTTGTGCTGCAGGCGCGCCATCGTGCGGTGAAAACGGTCCGGGTCGGCAAGCAGCGCCTGGTACTCCTCGCACGGGCTGACATGCGAATGCGCCGAACATATCGCGTCGAACACCTGCGACGGCGCTTCCGCCCCAAAAGCATCGACCGGATAGGCGCATAGCAGGGAGAACGCATGCTGCGTGGCAAGCTGGTTCCAAAGCTCTTCCAGCCGCAGCGCCGCCTGCGGCTTGCCATCGGCGCACAACAGGGCCACCATCTCCCCGAAAGCGTGCAGCCGCAGCGCGCCACCCCGCGTGGCCTGAGAGATGATGTCGCCCAGAAGAGCCGAGAAGCGCCTTTCGTCGGGCCAGTCATTGACCATGAATTGCTCAAGCGTTTGCCGGGCGTCGAGCGAAATAAACCGCTCGCGCGTATCGACGCCGTCGCGCTGAAGCTGCCCGGCAAATGCCGCGCGATGCACGGGCGTGGCGATCACGATGGCCGCGTCACCTGCGTCCAAGGCAGCGCTGACGTGGCCAGCCACCCTGGCGACCAGAAACGCCTCGTGTTCGTAAAACTGGACTTCATGAAAAGACATGGCTCCCTCATCAATGGCCCGCTTTTATTGCGGCCTGTGATTTTTTTTGATGCAACCGCCGGGATCTGGCCAGGTACCGGACCATAGCCGCCATGGCCGCATCTGCAAGGTGTGAAAAAACGTACGCTCGGATCTTGCGATGGTACGTTACAAAAAAAGCGCATCCATCTTAATGCCATCACAAAAATAGTTGCAAACCACAGGTCTTCCACGCAACGCCCATGGTTGCCCAACGCAGCCAGCGCCCCCGGTCGGACGCGGGCTCCGACGATGCGCTTCGGCCTGCCCGGGCGGGCAGGCACTTCGCGCAACGCACGGACGCCGCGTCAGGAAATCCAGTAGCACCACACGGCCATCGCCAGCGGATGCTCAGGCCCCGCGCCGCCAGGCCTCATAGCGCGTCCGGTTTTCTTCGTTGGGCGGGTACAGGCCGGGCAGCGGCGAGCCCTGGCTCACCTGCTGCATGATCCACTCCTCAAGACGCTCATGCTCTACAGCGGCCTCCACAACCTCGTCGATCAGCGCAGCAGGAATCAGCACCGCGCCGTCGGTATCGACAACGACCACATCGTTGGGGAACACCGCAACACCGCCGCAGCCCACGGGCTCCTGCCAGTTGACAAAGGTGAGTCCCGTAACCGACGCCGGCGCGGCCGTGCCCTGGCACCAGACGGGCAAGCCGGTGTCCAGCACGCCCGACAGGTCGCGCACGACGCCATCGGTGACCAGCGCGGCGACACCGCGCTTTTGCATGCGGGTGCAGAGAATGTCGCCGAAGATGCCGGCATCGGTCACCCCCAGGGCTCCCACCACCGCGACAACGCCCTCGGGCATGGCTTCGATGGCCGCGCGCGTCGAAATCGGGGCGCCCCATGAGGCCGGCGTGGCCAGGTCCTCGCGGGCAGGTACAAACCGCAGCGTGAAGGCGCGCCCCACCTGGCGCGGCTGATCGGGGCGCAGGGGGCGCGTGCCGCGCATCCAGACATTGCGCAGGCCCTTTTTGAGCAGCACCGTGGTCAGGGTGGCAGTGGTGATGCGCTTGAGCGTTTCGATGACTTCTGGGTTCAGCGGGATGACCGGGGTCTGTGGCATTGGAAGCTCCATGGAGGTAGATATAGCAATGATGCACCGGATTTCCGGCGCGCACGTCGCACAGGGTCACGCTCATGCCATCACGCTTCTGCCGTCACTCCCCTGCCATTACTTCCAGGCAGTCCCCTGCCACCCTGCCCTAGCGGAAAAACAGCAACCGGGTGATGAAAGTGTGGTCAGCTTCGGCAGCCATCAGGCCGACCAGCACCAGCACGGCCAGCGGCGGAACCAGGATGGCATAGACCAGCGCCAGCCGCTCCCAGGCCATGTGCATGAACACCGCCACGATGAGCCCGGCCTTGAGCAGCATGAAGACCAGGATCAGGCCCCAGCGCAAGTAGCCCTGGAAGTGGAAGTAATCCACCAGGTAGGACAGCGTGCTG
This sequence comes from Polaromonas sp. P4_F4, assembly GCF_056401355.1. Lineage (NCBI taxonomy): Bacteria > Pseudomonadati > Pseudomonadota > Betaproteobacteria > Burkholderiales > Comamonadaceae > Polaromonas > Polaromonas sp. P4_F4. Next base: position 187,006 of record NZ_JBFUJO010000005.1, read on the forward strand.
AGCACGAAAAGCAGGCCCCAGACCTTGAGGTACAGGCCGATCGGATGTTGCTGGCCGGAGGAAGATGGCGATGAGGAGGGCGATTGGGAGGAGGACATGGTCAACCTTTCAGCAGGGGCGGTCACCAGAGATAGAACAACGCAAAGATGAACACCCAGACCAGGTCGACGAAGTGCCAGTACAGCCCGGCGATCTCGACGATCTGGTAGTTGCCCGTCTGTTCGTAGCGGCCGCGCAGCAGGCGCGTGGCCACCACCAGCAGATAGATGACGCCGGCCGTCACATGCAGGCCGTGAAAACCGGTGATCATGAAGAAGGCCGAGCCGAACTGGGCTGCGCCCATCGGGTTGCCCCAGGGCCGTATGCCCTCCTCCAGTATCAGCTTGGACCACTCGAACGCCTGCATGGCGACGAAGGTCTCACCCAGCGTGGCAGTCACAATCATCAGCACGGCCGCGTTGATGCGGTCACGCCGGTAGGCGCAGTTCACTGCCATGGCCATGGTGCCGCTGCTGCTGATGAGCACAAAGGTCATGATGGCAATCAGCAGCAGGGGCACCTCGGCGCCGCCCACATGCAATGCGAATACCTGGCTCGCGTTGGGCCAGGGCACGGTGGTCGACACGCGCACCGTCATGTAGCCCGTGAGGAAGCAGCTGAAGATGAAGGTGTCGCTGAGCAGGAAGATCCACATCATCGCCTTGCCCCACGAGACGTGGAAGGCCTCGCGGTCGGACGACCAGTCGGATACCAGCCCGCGCCAGCCGGCCACCGCACCGGCACTGGCGGCGGCGGCGGTGCTTGGGGGTGAAGCCATCGATATCGTGGTGTCCATGGAGCCTCCAGGAGTTCATGCCGGCCGTCAGCCCGTGCCGCAGATCCAGCGCACGACTTCCGGCGTCAGCCAGCCGAGCGTCGCAAACAGCACCACCCACACTGCCAGCAGGAAGTGCCAGTAGCGCGCGCACAGCGCAACGCGCCAGGCGAACGCCGGGCCGGCCGCGCGGCCCGCGCCGCGCACCGTCACCGCCCAGCCGGCCAGCCCCCCGATCACGTGGAGCCCGTGCATGGCCGTCAGCAGATAGAAGAAGCTGGCCGCCGGGTTGCCGGCCGGCATCACCTGCGCGGCTTGCAGCACCTGCCAGGCCCAGAGCTGCACGCCCAGAAAAGCCAGCGCGCAGGCCCCGCCGGCCCCGAGCAACGTGCGCGCCGCGGCCGGGTGGTCACGCCGCGCGGCGCTGGCGGCCCGCTGCAGGCACGCGCTGCCGGTGACCAGCAGCCCGGTACTGAGCCACAGTTGCCAGGGCATGGCAATCGGCGACCAGTCACCGCTGTCCATGCGCATCGCATAAGCCAGGGTGAACAGCGAGAACAAGGCGGTGGCGACACCCATGAAGGCCCACAGGCCGGTACCGGTGCTGGCCGCGCGGCGGTCCGGCGGCCAGCCGCCGGGGGGATAGGCAACAGCCGTGTTCATGCGATCGCTCCCTTGGCCCTGCCCGGGGCGGGATGCGGCTGCGGCTCCTGGCCACCCGCCTCGGGGGGTGCGTTTTGTGCAATGAAGTCCTGCGGCGCGCCCGGCACACTGTAGGCATAGGCCCAGCGGTAGACCACCGGCAGCTGCGGCCCCCAGTTGCCGTGCACCGGCGGTGTCTGCGGCGTCTGCCACTCCAGCGAGGCGGCGCGCCAGGGGTTGGGCTCGGCTCGCCGGCCGCGGAAGGTGCTCCAGGCGAGGTTGAAGATGAACAGCAGCTGCGCCGCACCGACGATCAGCGCGGCCACGGTGATGAAGGTGTTCAGCGCGTGCGCCGAGGCCGGGATGAACTGGTAGCCGTCAAAGTTGTAGTAGCGCCGCGGCATGCCCAGCACGCCCAGGTAGTGCATGGGGAAGTAGATGGCGTACGTGCCGAGGAAGGTGATCCAGAAATGCAGCTTGCCGATCCGGTCGTCCAGCATGCGGCCCGTGACTTTCGGGAACCAGTGGTAGATGCCGCCGAACACCACCAGCAGCGGCGCCACGCCCATCACCATGTGGAAGTGCGCCACCACGAAGTAGGTGCCCGACAGCGGGATGTCCACGCTCACATTGCCCAGGAACAGCCCCGTCAGTCCGCCGGCCAGAAAGGTCAGGATGAAGGCCAGCGTGAACAGCATGGGCACGGTCAGGTGAATGTCGCCGCGCCACAGCGTCAGCACCCAGTTGTAGACCTTGATGGCGGTGGGCACCGCGATGATCAGCGTGCTGGTGGCAAAGAAGAAGCCGAACCACGGGTTCATGCCGCTCACGAACATGTGGTGCGCCCACACGACAAAGCTCAAGGCCCCGATGATGACGATGGCCCAGACCATCATGCGGTAGCCGAAGATGGCCTTGCGCGCGTGCACGCTGATCAGGTCGGACACGATGCCGAAGGCCGGCAGCGCCACGATGTAGACCTCGGGGTGGCCAAAGAACCAGAACAGGTGCTGGAACAGCAGCGGGCTGCCGCCCTTGTAGCCGGTCACCTGGCCCATCGACACCAGCGCCGGCATGAAGAAGCTGGTGCCCAGCGTCTTGTCGAGCAGCATCATCACGCCGCTGACGAACAGCGCGGGGAAGGCCAGCAGCGCGAGAATCGTCGCCACGAAAATGCCCCAGACCGCCAGCGGCATGCGCAGCAGCGTCATGCCCTCGCAGCGCGCCTGCAGCACCGTGGTCACGTAGTTCAGCCCGCCCATCGTCGTAGCGACGATGAAGATCACCAACGACACCAGCATGAGGATGATGCCCCAGTCATGTCCTGGCGTGCCGGGCAGGATGGCCTGCGGCGGGTACAGGGTCCAGCCCGCGCCGGTGGGCCCGCCGGGCACAAAGAAGCTCGCGATCAGCACGAGCACCGACAGCAGGTAAACCCAGAAGCTCAGCATGTTCAGGTAGGGGAACACCATGTCGCGCGCGCCGATCATCAACGGGATCAGGTAGTTGCCGAAGCCGCCGAGGAACAGCGCGGTGAGCAGGTAGATCACCATGATCATCCCGTGCATGGTGACAAACTGGTAGTAACGCTCGGCGTTGATGAACTCGAACTGCCCCGGGAAACCCAGCTGCAGCCGCATCAGGTTGGACAGCACCACCCCCAGCAGCCCCACGGCGATGGCGACGCAGGCGTACTGCACGGCAATCACCTTGTGGTCCTGGCTCCAGACATACCGGGTCAAGAAGCTCTGCGGGTGATGCGAAGTGTCTTCAGCGTAGGCCATGGTGTTCCTCGTTCAATGGCGCAGCTTCACCGCTGCGCCTTCTGCCCAGGTGCGGGTGCGGGTGCGGCCGAAGCCGCACCGCCCAGGGACTGGATGTAGGCCAGCAGCGCAGCCACCTCGTCGCTGCCCAGGTTCGCCGGCGGCATGATGGGCGGAAAGCCCTTCACCACCTGCGCCTGGGGCTCGAGGATGGAGCGCCTCAGATAGTCCTCGTCGGCCCGTACGGTGGTGCCGTCGGCGAGTGTCCGGGTCGTGCCGTACAGTCCCTTCCAGGTCGGCCCGACCCGGGCGCTGCCGTCCACCGTATGGCACGCCGCACAGCCCCTGGATTGGGCCAGCGCCTGGCCCTGGGCGACCAGGCTGTCGGCACCGGTGGCCGGTGTTGCAGTGGCCGGGCGGCCGGCGCTCGCCATGGTCACCGCAAAGGTGGGCTGCGTCTTCAGCCAGGCCTGGAACGCGGCCTCGTCTTCCACCACCACCTGGCCGCGCATATTGGGATGACCGATGCCGCACAGCTGGGCGCACATGGCCTCGTAACGGCCGAGCACAGTGGGTGTGAACCAGAATGTGCTCATCTGGCCCGGCACGATGTTCATGCGCGCACGAAACGGCGGAACGAAGAAGTCGTGCAGCACGTCGTGTGAGCGCAGCAGCACCTTGACCGGTTTGTTCAGCGGCAGGTGGACCTCGGTGCCGGCGACGAGGAAGTCGTCCTGCCCGACCGGATCGCGCGCGTCGAGGCCGAACGGGTTGGCAGCGCTGACGAAGCGCGCATCGGTCGGGCCCAGCTTGCCGTCTGCGCCGGGAAAGCGGTAATACCACTGCCATTGCTGGCCCAGTATCTCCAGCACGATGGCCTCGCGCGGCGCATTGATGTATTGGGCATAGACAAAAAGCCCGGGCGCCAGCAGCAACGCGATGCCGACCGTGGTGATCCCGATCAGCCAGCGCTCCAGCCTGCTGTTCTCGGGTTCATAGGATGCGCGGCTGCCTTCGCGATGCCGATAACGAAACAGCGTGTAGGCAACAAAAAAATTGATGACAACGAAAAAAAGGCCTGTGACGACCAGCGTGATGGTCAGCGTATCGTCCATCGACTGCCAGTTCGAGGCCAGCGGCGTCGCCGACCAGGGACTGACAAAGTGGAACAACACCGATCCGATGACGATGACAATGAGGACATAAGCAAAAACCATTCGCATCCTCTCGGTTCGGCGCCGGCCACCCCTTCAATGCCGATTGAACTTCCAGTACAAAAATGCAGCCGTCACCCCAAAAATCAGGTGGGTTATCGCGGTTGGTGCGCCACGCAATTCGGCGAACCAGGGAAAGAAGCGGGTCATGCCGTAAAAATTCAGCAGATACAGCACCACGCCGAACACCGCGCCCGCCAGCAACACCATGCCTACCGTCGAATCGAGTCGGAACGGCACGATGATGGCAACGAGTACCAGGCCAAACAGGACACCCAGCACATAGTGAGCCGCGAGGGCCACGGCCACCACCATGACGCTGAAATCTGTCGATTGCAGGGTCTCAGGCCCCGTCACGATCGCAGAGATCATGTATGACACGACCCACGGGCTCTCGCCAGAAACCAGGGTCGACCAGAACAGCTCCAGCACCATCAGCACCGCCCCGGCCGCCAGTCCGGCGACCGCCGCTGCAGGCCAGTCCGGCTGGTGTTGCCTCTGGTAGGAATGCAGATGAAGGTCCATGGCCACCTCCGCCAGTTTGAGGGACTGCGCACGTGTCAGGTGACCCGCGCGCATCCCGGCTCTTCAGGGGAACACCGGGGTATCCGGGTCCTCACCTTCCAGACGCGCTTCAGGGTGCGAAGCCTGCAGCAGGTTTTCGATTTCCTTGACCTGCAAACTCGACACGTCCACCATCAGCAGGATTTCACCACGCTCGATGGCGGCCTCAAAACGCTTGAGCCGGTGGCTCGGCACGGAAATGCCAATCAGACTCGACGACCAGGCCCCGAACAGGGCACCGAGCACACCCAGTATGGCCACAACACCCCATTGCAACGAAGCAAATCCGAGGGGATAGTACATGGCCACCAGGATACCCGCCGCGATACCGATCACGCCACCGATCAGCAGGCCCAATTCGGCCGCGTAAATCACGTCCGTCGTCTGAAAGACATTGGCGGGATGAAGACCCGAGAGATTGGTGCCCTCCCGTCCAAAGCAATGGATATGCTGCACCGGCACACGCGCCACCAGCAAGTCATTCACCGTTTGCCTGGCGCTGGCCACATCAGGTAGTAACCAATAAACTCGTCTGCTCATAAGCCCCCCCTTTTCATCACTCTGTGTGACTGTGGGATACAGATCAAAACGCAATCAATTTATACACCCGCGAACAGGTGAGTGCAAGCTGAGTGCAAGTTGCGTCGTCTCCCCTTCCAAGAACGGCCCCGCGGGCGGGCAAACCGCAACTGGTCAGCGTGACGCGGTGGCAATGGATTGGCGTCCCTATTGGCTTCCCGGTGAGACCTGTTGACTCAAGCGTTATTTGCCTGTCCCGCCGTTGAATTCGACAGCCCTCATGCCCACCGCTATAGTGAAATCACTGTTTACCTGAATTTAACAATTGAGCGCATATGACACCTGAAATTCAACCTGCCGACCTGGGCTTTTTCTCTGCCCTCGCGAGTGCCGGCAGCCTGAGCGCCGCCGCACGGGAACTTGGCATCACCACGCCCGCCGTGAGCAAGCATCTGGCGCTGATGGAGTCGCGGGTGGGTGTGCCGCTGGTGAACCGGACGACGCGGCGCATGAGCCTGACACCGGAAGGCGAGCTGTACCTGGAGCATGCACGCCGCATTCTTGGGGAAATCAATGACATGGCGGAACTGCTCGGCGTGTCGAGGTCCACCCCGAAGGGCCTGCTCAGGGTCAATGCGACGCTCGGCTTCGGGCGCACGCACGTGGCACCGATCATCTCCAGGTTTGTCCGCAAGTACCCGCAGGTCGAGGTGCAGTTGCAGCTGTCGGTCAACCCGCCGCCCCTGACGGACGACTCGTTTGATGTCTGCATCCGATTCGGCGCGCCGCCGGACGCCCGCGTGATCGCCAGACACATCGCGCCGAACCGGCGGCTGCTGTGCGCGTCCCCCGCCTATCTGGCCAAGCACGGCACACCCAAGGTCCCGAACGATCTGACCCGGCACAACTGCATCGGCATCCGGCAGGGTGAAGAGGCTTATGGCGTGTGGCGCCTGGCAAGCGGCCGTGGCCGAAACGTGACCACCGAGGCCGTCAAGACCCGCGGCAACCTGACCACCAACGACGGCGAGATCGCCGTCAACTGGGCGCTCAACGGCCACGGCATCCTGATGCGTGCCGAATGGGACATCGAGCGCCACCTGAAATCCGGCAGCCTCGTGCAGGTGCTGCCTAATTACTACACGCCCGATGCCGACATCCACGCGGTTTATCCGCAGCGCCACCAGTTGACCGCGCGTGTCCGGGCGTTCGTCGACTTTGTGGCGCTGTCATTTACGAAACGCTCGGTGGCAAGCAAGCCTTAGACTCCGCTCGCTAACCATAGCTGTAGCCGTAGCGGCTCAGCTGGCTCAACTCTGGATCCGGGACGCACCGCTCATGCCGGCCAGGCAACCGGCAAGGCCTTTCGAGCACCCGTCGACATAAAACTCCCGTCATCGGGGTCCGCCCCACATAATGGGCAGCAACGTCCACAGGAATCGATCATGTTCCGAGGCTTATCGTTACGCGGGCTGCCCGGTGTCTTGTCCAATGTCGCGGCGGTCACGCTGGTGCTGGTCATCGCCTTGAGCGGACTGGCCCTGTGGTTCACCGACCCGATCCCGGTGCAAAGCCTGCGGCTGGCGCAGTTTGACCAGTTCCAGCGCTGGCATCCGCGCCCTTATACGCCGGTGGCCGTGCGTGTGGTGGACATTGACGAGACCAGCCTGAAAGCCTACGGCCAGTGGCCCTGGCCGCGGACCCGGCTGGCCGAACTGGTGCAGCGCCTGAATGAGGCTGGCACGGCAGCGATCGCGTTTGACGTGCTGCTGACCGAGCCGGATCGCACCTCCCCGGCGGCCATGGCGCAACTCTGGAACAACCCGAAGGTCGGCCCCCTGCTACAGCGCCTGCCCGATCATGACGCGGTTCTGGGCAAAACGCTGGTCGGCCGGAACGTGGTGCTGGGCAGCAGCCTGTCCCGCAGCGGAGCCTCCAGCGCATCCGCGGCAACCACCTCCGACGCCCCCGCCGATGCGCCTTCCACACTGCCCTATCGCATCGTTGGCAGCGGCGCCAGCAACCCGGCGCAATGGCTTCATGGCTTCGATACCGTGCTCTGGCCGTTGCCGGTGCTGCGGGGCAGTGCGGCCGGGCTGGGCGCGCTGAATTTTGCGGCTGATGCCGATGGCGTGGTGCGCCGCGTGCCCCTGTTGCTTCGCCTGGGTCAGCAGATTGTGCCCACCTTGAGCGCCGAGGCCCTGCGCGTCGCCCAAGGTGAGCGCAACCTCTTGCTGCGCAGCAATGAGGCAGGCGTGCAGGACGTGCGCATCGGCGGTGTCACGGCGCCCACCAATGCGCAGGCTGAAATCTGGTTGCACTACACCGAAGATCAACCCGGCCGCTTCGTGTCGGCAGCGCACGTCCTGAACGGACAGGCCGACGCCAAACTGCTGGATGGACACATCGTGCTGATCGGCAGTTCGGCTGCCGGGCTGATGGATTTGCGCTTCAACCCCATGGGCAAAATGATGCCGGGCGTGCAGGCCCATGCGCTGGCGCTGGAACAGCTGTTGTCGGGTCAATACCTGCAGCGCCCCGCCTGGGCCGGTGGCGTCGAGCTGCTGACGCTGGTGCTGGGCTCGCTGGTCGTCGGCCTGCTGGCGCTGGGAACCCCCGCCAGATGGGCAACCGCAGCGGCTGCTGGGGTGCTGGCTGCCTTGTTCGGTGGCGCCTGGTATGCGTTCGTGGTCGAACACCTGCTGCTCGACGCGATCAATCCCGGACTGGTCATCCTGGTGAGCTTCGGTCTGGCCAGCGGTATGCACCATCTGGTCAGTGAACGGGAACAGCGCTGGGTACGCCAGGCTTTTTCACGCTATGTGTCACCCAACAGGGTGGCGCATCTGGTGGCGCACCGGGAACAGCTGGAACTGGGGGGCCAGCGCCAGGTCTGCAGCTTCGTCTTTACCGACCTGGCGGGCTTTACCAGCATGATGGAAGCTGACGACCCGAGCCGGGCGGTGGCCCTGCTCAACGATTATCTGGACGCCATGCTGGCCATCGTCTTCAAGCACGAAGGCACGCTGGACCGCATCGTGGGCGACGCGGTGGCCGTGTTGTTTTCGGCGCCGGTGCAGCAGGCCGATCACCGACAGCGCGCCCTCAACTGCGCGCTGGAGATGGACACCTTTGCCTCGGCCTATGCGACCCGGCTGCAGGCTCAAGGCATTCCCTGGGGACACACCCGCATCGGCTCCCACAGCGGCGAGGTGATTGTCGGCAATTTTGGCGGCAAAACCCTGTTTGACTACCGGGCGCTGGGTGACCCGATCAATACTGCTGCGCGGCTGGAAACCGTCAACAAGCACCTGGGCACGCGCGTCTGCGTGTCGCATGCCATTCTGGAGGGCTGTACGGATGTGCCGGTGCGGCGCGTCGGCCAGCTGGTGCTCAAAGGCAAGAGCAAGCCGCTGTTGGTGTTTGAGCCGCTGGCCACCACCAACGCCACCGCTTGCGCCGCCCCCGCCGACTATGACGCGGCCATGCGCCTGCTGCAACCCGGCGAGATGCATCATCCGACACTCGCCTGTGAATATTTTGAGGCCCTGGCCGAGCGCCACCCTCATGACCCGCTGGTGGCCCTGCACCTGCGCAGGTTGCGCGAGGGTGCGGCAGACGACCTTATCGTGATGGCCGAGAAATGAGCTCCCCCGTCACCGTCAGCGCACGGTTATCTCTGCTCGGCGGTTACGCGGCTCATCGGTATTTTTGGGCGTAGCCACCAAAAGGCTGCGTGCGCCGTTTGACTCCACCACGATCGCCATATTTTTCAGGCCGAGCTGCTGCATTTGCCGGGCAATGGCATTCGCGCGCCTGAGCCCCAGGACTTCGTTCGATTCGGTCGTACCCAAGGTGTCGGTGTGGCCGACCACCGTGATGTCCAGCGCTTTGCGGGCCTTGGCGAGTTCCTTGATGCGCGGCATCACGGCCTTCGACGCTGCCGTCAACTCGGTGCTGCCGCGCTGAAAGTAGAGCGTGAACGATTCGGGCAGCGGTGGGCGGGCGGCCATGGCGGCACCGAAATCACGCTCCACCTGCGCCTTGTTGACATCGAAAGGCGGCGCGCTGCCGTCCAGCAATGCGCCCTGTTGGGCCTGGGCCAGAACCTGCTCGCCCCGGTCGCCTTGCACCACCACGCGGCCCACGCTGTTGTCCGGGCTGGGCAGCAGCACAACATAGGAGCCGGTGCGCCTGGGCGCAACCGCCAGGCGGGCCCTGATCTGATCCATGGTGTCGACCACGGTCTCATCCTGCGGGCACAGCTCGGCCGGGTCGATGCCGGTGCGGTCCTGCCCCGCATCCTGGGCGCCGGGCACATCGGCGCGGTTGACGTTGAGCGCCGTCACCAGCTGCCCCATGCCCGCCAGCGTGCGCGCCTGCGCAATGATCTGGTCGTAGCTGGCGTTGACGTAGGAGCGGTTGGCCTGGAAGTATTCGTTCTGGCTGTCCAGCARGTCCAGCAGCGTGCGCTGGCCCAGCTCGAACTGCTGCAGGTAGGCTTCGCGCGATTTCTCGGTCGACAGSCGGTGCTGGTCGCGGTAGGCCAGCTGCTCGTTGAGGGTCCGCACGTCGCTGTAGGCGATCGACAGGGTCTGGCGCACGTCGCGGCAGGCCTTTTCCTTCAGGTCGCGCGCCTGCTCGTGCAGCTCGACGGCCTGGCGCTCGCGCGCCTTGTCGGCGCCGCCGCGAAACAGGTTGTAGTTCAGCACCAGCTCGACGCCATTGACGCGGGTGGTGCCGGTCACGCCCTGCAGGTTGCGGTCGCGGGAGTCATACAGCCGCAGGTCCACGCGCGGCATGTAGGCGGCCTGGCGCGAGGCGATGGCGGTTTTTTGCGCCCGCACGTTCTCCAGCGCGGCATTGATGGTGGGGCTGTTGGGCAGGCCGTCTTTCATCAACATTTCGGTGGAGGCGGGCATGGGGCCGATCTGGAATTTGGCGGGCAGCTTGGGCAGGACCTCCGGCGGCTTCTCGCCGACGATGCGAAGGTAGCGTGCGCTCACATCGTGCAGGTTGGTCAGCTCGGTCAGCAGGTTGGCCTCGGCCAGCGCGAGGCGGCCGGTGGCCTGCTCGACGTCGACGCGGCGGCCCACGCCGGCATTGGAGCGCTCTTCGACCTGGCCGGTGGTCTGCTTGTGCACGACGTAGTTTTGCGTGGCCGTATCGACCAGCTCGCGGTAGCGCACGACGTCGGCGTAGGCGCGCACGGCTTCGAGCGCGGCGGTCTCGGAGACTTCCTGCAGCTCGTAGTAGCGCGTGAGCTTGGCGTAGCCGAGCCGCTTGACCTCGTTGGGCGTGAACAGCCCGTCAAACAGCATCTGGTTGAGCGTGAGCGTCGTGCCACGGAAGTTGTAACGGCCAAAGTCGGTCAAGGGCGTCTCGCGGCTCTCGCGGCCGGTGCCGGCGCGCAAGTCGATCTGGGGGAAATAGCCGCCGCGGGCCACGTCTCGCTCGTTGCCGGCGGCCTGGAAGCCGTGCCAGCGGGCCTGCACCTCGGGGTTGCTGACCACCGCCTTGCGCGCTGCGTCCACCATGGGCTCAGGCAATGTCTGGGCTTGCACGCCCAGACCGGCCAGTATCGCCAGCGTCAGCACCGAGAATTTTTTCTTCTTGACCATTTCGACCATCCCTCTGCAATGCAGTTAGTTAGCGTATTTTTATCAGTTTTTACATTATTTAACAACAGATAACTAATTTTCACCTGTATTGCTCGCCATTTCGAATGGCGAATTGACTTCAATGTCCGGAATCCCGCGGGCAGCAGATCGGTCACAGGAAACCCGACCTGGTCAACGTCTCGAGTTCCAGGTGAAAGGGTCTCGCGCGCAAAGCGATGCCCAAGGTCATCAGGAGGCAGGCGGTGCAAAAAACGGTGCACCGCGATCCGCACAACACGGTCACGCGGACTGCGCTGTTCTTTTTCTCGACATCGATATTCGAAGACTGTCTTGCTCATGCGCGCCAGGCGGATCAGGCGAAAGTGCGGGGCAAGATCTCAGCAGATCTCAGTAAACCTCAGTGAATTCAGTCAAAGCGGGCTTGTGCAAGGCCACCCAACCAAGCGCCAAACCGAGGCAGGGCGGTTGGTTCAAGGCACTTGTACCGTGGCAACGAACTGCGTACCTCGCACGCCGATGATGCCGGCCGGCGTCTTGACCGTCACGGCATCGGGCTTGAGCTTGGCAATCACACCCGACACATAGTTCAGACTACCCTTCGCCAGGCGCGTACCCAGCTTGAGCTGGCCCTGCGCGGGCGCATACAGATATTCGTCCACCGTCAGTTCGGTATCGGGGCCGAAGGACATCACGGTGTTGTCCTTGAAGGTGACCCCCAGCGTACCGACGGGGCCCGTCTTGAGCTGGCTGCCCTGCTGAATGGGCGTGCCCAGCTGCGCCGGGACGCGCTGCCCCGCCGTGGTGATCCAGGCGTCGCCCTTCACGGTTTTCACGAAACCGACGGGTTCAGTCTGGGCGTGGGACAGCAACGGCGCCCAGGCGAAACCCCAAACCATAAACGCGCTCAAAATGCTTCGAAGATCATTCATTTGCATACAACTCCCCCAAAAAATCATTCTCGTTGACTTGGGCCGTACGGCACAAGTCAATTTTCACGCCATTTGACGCCCGTAACTCCTTGCTTTCCTTCCGCATATGCGCAAGGAAAACGTTTTCTCCCTCCTCCCTCGGATCGGCGCGCGCGCTCTCGACCTGACTCACAGCCGGGAAAAGTTGCTCTGTACGCTGCTCGCCCAGCCGGAGACGGGTTCGCTGGTGCCTTCGGCCAGCAGGGCCGAGGTACTGCGTATCCGGTAAGACAGGTACTTCACGATATTGCGCATCATCTTCAGGGTGGCCTCGGGCTCCCGACTCATCAGTGCCGCGATGGCCTGTTTGTCCAGTAAGACGGCACGCACGGGGCTATCAGCCTGCGCGGTCGCAGACCGAGGTTTTCCGTCGATCAGGCTCATTTCACCGAGGAACTGGCCTGGCCCCAACGTGGACAGCCGGGTGGATTCATCGCCGCCCGACAAGATACTGACATTGCCTTCTTCGAGCAGCCAGACGCCATCCGCCTCACTGTCCTTGAAGAACAGTACTTCACCCTTGGCCACCTCACGGAATTCGCCCAGCATCAACACCTCGGTAACTTCCTCCGCAGTCAGGCCGTCCAGCAGGCTGTTTTCCGGGAGCGGTACGCAAAGCAATGCAGCCGATTTTGTGGAGGAGGCCGAAAGAACCACATCCTCGCAAAGCTCCAGCCCGCGATCCATGTCGACACGGCGTTGAATCCCGGGTATTGCCTGCAGGGCCTCGTGCAGTTCCGGTGACCGGGTCCGGTTCATGCCCGTGAGGACAACCGTCAATTCCCGCTCCACAACAGCCCGGATGAGCCACGTCAGTGCATTCAAACCACTGGGGTCCACATCCAGAACCTGACTCACGTCGATGACAACGGCCGTTGCCTCGGGGTTCAGTTCGTCGACCAATTGAGTCAGCCGGATGCTGTTGCCAAAAAACAGATGGCCATTGAGCTTCAAAATGCCCACCCGGTCGGACGTCTGAGTCAGGAGGTTGCTTTCCTCGAAGGTCCTGACCCGCCGCGAGCGGTAGCGATCGAGATAATTCCACTTCGTGGTGAGGCTGTCGGACACACGCCGCAGAATGACCAGGCACGACAAGCCGATACCCATGAAACAGGCCCAGATCATGTTGCCGAAGTACTCCACCACTGAAATGACCACGGTGGTCCAGAAACCCAGGTCGGACGTCCCTTCACGGCGCCAATGCCGCGTGCGCACGATCTCCGATAGCCGATGAAAGAATTCATGCTCCGCCATCAGAAGGGCCTGCAGGAGCAATATGCCGGCCACCACCCCAACAGGCAAGGCCACCAGCCAGTTGCCAAACGTCAGTAACAGCGCACCGGTGAACACCAGACCCGCCAGCGCAACATGCACGCCACGCCCCCCGGCCAGCCAGCTGGAAATGCTTCGGGAATTGTGACCCGTGCAGGGCACGCCCCCCAGCAGGGCGCTGACCATGTTGGAGCCCCCCAGCACCATCAACTCGCGGTTTGGATTGATGCGCACGCCAAAGCGCTGCTCCATCTCGTTGGCGGCCGTGAAGGTTTCCAGGATCATCACCAATGCCAGGGTCATGACGCCCGGCAAGCCGATCTTGAGCAGGCGCGCGAATTCGTGCTGGGGCAATTCAGGCCACAGCCGCACGGACATCCATGCCCAGTCGGGCGCGACCCACGTGCTGGAGGATGGAAAGGGGACCTCCAGCGGCATGGCGATGGCCAGCCCCACCGACAGGGCCGCCACCACCCCGGGGATGAAGGTCAGCTTTTTCGCCCGCGCCAGCAGACGGGGCCAGACAACAAAACAGGCCACCATGCCCACGGCCGTGACAGCAGCCGTCACGCCGCTGCCCCTTATCGTCTGAATGCCCAGCATCAGCAATAGCAAGGCCGTGCCATTGCTGATACCTGCGGTGACAGGCATGGGAATCATCTTGAACAGATTGCCGAACTTCAACAGCCCGCAGAGCAACACCAGGGCGCTGGCCACCAGAAACATGAGGCTGCCAGCCGCCAGCCCAATGGTTAGCTGCGCTGCCGTCAGGTGCAATTGGGGCGCATGTCCTGCCGCCTCGTCCGCTGCGATGGTCATGCTGATCACGAGCCAGACGTAGGCCGCCAGGGAGGCCATGCGGGCGCCCGGTATCACCGCGGACTGCCCCCTCAGAAGGAGGTTGATGGCGGGTATCAGGGTCGCGGTGATCACGGTTGCCCAAAAGCCCGCGGCCATGGCCTCCGGCCCCAGCATGCTCATGAAAAGCAGCACGGGAGCGACTGTGGTCGTCATGGCCCGCAGTGACGCCTGGATGCCGCCCCGCAGATCGGCGCGATTTATTTTTATCAGTTCCCGCATACCCCGCCCCTGTAGAAGTGAAACCTGTCATGAGTCCTGACAAGCACGTCGCTACCGTTCGGTCCGCATGTTTTTGGGAACATCCGGAAACTTGCGGAGTATGAAGCAAATATCGAACCAGCGCGTCCTCGGTTTAGGGGAGGCGGCGCGGGGATCTGTTCCATCGGACCCGCGCCTCCGCCCGAACGACCGCGAGGAACACGATCCACTGCTCCGGGGCTTTGAGCACTGTCGAAATGCCACCTTCTGCGCTAGCGTGCGCTCACATCAAATCCGGTTTAAGCGCTTGATGGTGCGACATAGCCCTCGGGATACGTCGAAACCTCATGTGAAGCCGTCATCGAAGATGTGGTGCGGCCCCGCCGCCTTTTCGGGTAGCATGCAACAACCTGTAACACCTAACCCTTTTCCCGCGGGGTTTGCGATGAAGGCCTTCATGCGGCCTTTCGCGATGCCGGATCGCCAGCAGACCCAACCTGACCCATCCCATGAAAAAAACCCAAAATGGGGCGTGGCTACGCCGTACCCGCGCACTCTGGATAGTCGCTGCCTTGTCAGCTGCCGGACTGGCCGCACAGGCGGCCGATGAGGCGGGCGGCAGCGGACCGCGTTTTGCCATCTCGCGCTTCGCCGTGGAGGGAAACAGCCTGCTGCCAAGCGCCGAAGTTGAAGGGCTGCTCGCATCCTTCGCCGGCCCTGAACGCAGCTTCGGCGACGTGCGGCGCGCGGTGGAGGCACTGCAGCAGGCTTATCGCCGGCATGGCTACAGCGTGGTCCTCGTGCAGTTGCCCGAGCAGGAACTCGCCCAAGGCGTGGTGCGCATCAAGGTGATCGAGCCGCGCATCGGCCGCACACAGGTGGAGGGCAACCAGCAGTTTTCGACCGCCAACATCCGCGCCAGCCTGCCCGCGCTGCGCGAAGGCACCTCACCCAACATGCGGGACATTTCGGCCAGCCTGAAGGTGGCCAACACCAACCCGGCCAAGCAAATCACACTGGCGCTACAGGGCGCCGAGCAACCCGATGCGATCGATGCCGTGATCCGCGTGACGGAAGAAGACAAGCCCTGGCGGATCGGCCTGACCGCCGACAACACCGGCAACGCCGAGACCGGCCGCACGCGCCTGGGCGTACTCTTTCAGCATGCCAACCTCTGGGACCTGGACCAGGTGATGACCTTGCAGTACACCACCTCGGCCGAAGAGCCGTCCAAGGTCAACGTGTTCGGCGTGGGGTACCACGTGCCGCTGTATGCGCTGGGCGACTCGATGGATTTCTTCGCCAGCCACTCGGACGTGGACTCCGGCACGCTGACGGCCGGTGTGCTGAACCTGCAGGTCAGCGGCAAGGGCAAGGTCTTCGGCGCGCGCTACAACCACAACCTGCCGCAGTGGGGCGACCTGAGCTCCACGCTGATCTACGGCGCCGACTGGCGGGCCTACAAGAACAATATCGACCTCGGCGGCTTGCAACTGGGCGATGACGTCACGGTCCATCCGCTGTCGCTCACCTATGCCGGCCAGCTGGCCCTGCCCTCCGCCATGCTGGGCGTCCAGTTGACGGGCCTGCAAAACATCCCCGGCGGGACGAACGGCCGGGACGCGGACTTCAGTCGCCAGCGCGTCGGTGCGTCGGCCAGCTACCGCGCCCTGCGCTACGGCGTGGGCTACAGCCAGCGGCTGGAGGGCGACTGGCAGTTGCGCCTGCAGTTCAACGGCCAGGCCACCCGCGACGCACTGGTGCCGGGCGAGCAGTTCGGCGCCGGCGGGGCGAGTTCGGTGCGCGGCTTCCGGGAGCGTGAAGTCGCCGGCGACCAGGGCCAGTTCGCCAGCGCGGAAATCCAGACGCCCAACTGGTGCCCGGCCACCGCCGCCATCGCGGTGCAATGCCGCGCGCTGGCCTTCGTCGATGCCGCCAGCGTTTCGCGCAACAAGGCCCTGCCCGGCGAAGAGCAGCGCACGTCCATTGCCAGCGCGGGCCTGGGTCTGCGCTTTGCCCTGGACCGGCGCGCCAGCCTGCAGGTGGACTACGGCCGCGTGCTCGACGGCGGCGGCTCCCGCGCGGCCGGCGACAGCCGGGTGCACGTCGCCCTGACCCTTTCCTACTGACATGACCCAAAGGAAACGCAAGTGAAAACAACCCACGCACACCCTGCACGGGCCTTGCTGGCGGCCCTGGTCATGTCCGCCTGCGCGGCCGGCGCCGGCGCCCAGACCGTCGTCAACGGCCAGGCCAGCTTTCAGCAGCTTGGCAATGTCCGCACGATCACCAACACGCCCGGCACCATCATCCAGTGGCCTGGTTTCTCGATCGCGGCGGGCGAGGTCACGCGTTTCGTCCAGCAAAGCGCCACGAGCGCGGTGCTCAACCGCATCACGGGCCAGGAACCTTCGCTGATCCTGGGCGCCCTGCAATCGAACGGCCGCGTCTTCCTGATCAACCCCAACGGCGTGCTGTTCGGCGCCGCCTCGCGGGTGGACGTGAACGGGCTGGTGGCCTCGAGCCTGGCGATCTCCAACAGCGACTTCCTGGCCGGCAAGATGAATTTCAGCGCCGGCACCGTGGCGGGCCGCGTCGCCAACCAGGGCCGGATCTCGACGCCCGAAGGCGGCCAGGTGATCCTGATCGCGCCGCAGGTCGAGAACAGCGGCCTCATCCATTCGCCCGGCGGCGACATCGTGCTGGCCGCGGGCCGCAGCGTGAAGCTGGCCGACAGCGGGAACCCGGCCCTGCACGTGGTGGTCAGCGCCCCGCAGGACCAGGCCGTCAACCTGGGCCAGATCGTGGCGCAGAGCGGGCGCATCGGCATCTACGGCAACCTGGTCAACCAGCGCGGCCTGGTCAGCGCCGACACGGCTGCGGTGGGCGCCAATGGGCAGATCGTGCTCAAGGCCAGCGGCGACCTGCTGCTGGAGGCCGGCAGCCTGACCAGCGCGAGCGGCGCCGGCACGGGCACCGGCGGCACGATCCATCTTCTGGGTGAACGCGTGGGCCTGACGGGCAACGCCCGCGTGGACGCCAGCGGCGAGTCCGGCGGCGGCACCGTGTTGGTCGGCGGCGACTTGCGCGGCCAGAACCCGGCTATCGCCAACGCCAAGCAGGTCTACATTTCCAGCGACGCCACCATCAGCGCCGACGCCCTGGCGTCCGGCAACGGCGGCAAGGTGATCGCCTGGTCCGACGGCACCACGCGCGTCTACGGCAGCATCAGCGCCCGGGGCGGCGCGCAGTCGGGCGACGGCGGCTTCGTCGAAACCTCGGGCCACACACTGGACATGCGAGGCCGCGTCGACACGCGCGCGCCGAATGGCCGCACCGGCACGCTGCTGCTGGACCCGACCAACATCTACATCGCGAACGACCAGGCCAGCGCCACCAGTGCGGGCATGGTGGGCAGCGACACCTCGGCCGAAACCTTCGTCGCCAGCGGCGCCGTGAGCGATTCGCTGCTGACCGTCGGCACTTTGCAGGCCGCGCTTGCCAGCAGCATGGTGGTCGTCACCACCGACAACGCGGCGGGCACGGGCGCCGGCATCATCCAGGTGGTCGACCCCGTGACGTGGACCAGCGACACGAGCCTGACGCTCAATGCCGCCGCGGGCATCAACATCAACGGCGCCATCAGCGGCGGCCCCGGCAGCCGGCTCGAGCTGCACACCGCTTCGGGTGACATCAACCAGACGGCACCCATCGCTGTGGTGACGCTGTCGGCCCGCGCGGACGCCGGCTCGGTCAATCTCACCAACGCAGGCAACCAGGTACAGCAACTGGCCGGCTTTGCCAACGGGGCCGGTGGATTCAACTTCCGCAATAACAGCACGCCGCTGCTGATCGGCCTGGCCGGTCCGGAAAGTGGCATCACGTCGCTCGGCAGCGGTGCGATCAACATCAACGCTGCAGGCGACCTCATGCTGCTCAGCCCGGTGAGCTCGCAGGCGGGCGACATCGTGCTGGCCTCCGGAGGCACCTTCATCAACCAGTCGACCGTGAGCGCCACCAGCGGCCGCGTGACGGTGCAGGGCACCGTACTTCAATCTTCCCTGGCCGACTGCACCGCCAACCCGGCGCTGGACGGCTGCTCCGCCATGCTGCCGACGCTGGCGCAATGCACCAGCGCTCCCGCGACCGCAGGTTGCTCTGCCGTGCTGCCGACCTTGGCCCAATGCATCAGCGCACCCACGATCGCAGGTTGTTCCAGCGTACTGCCGACCTTGACTCAATGCACCAGCACACCTACGGCCGCGGGTTGCTCTGTCGTTCTGCCGACAACCCAGACCAGTACCAACACGCCCGTGTTCCAGGCTTTGAATGCGACGATCAACATCATCAACGCCAGCAGCACCGTGCTGCTGACCCAGCCGACCACTACACCGCCTGCCATCGCATTTCTCGACACAAAGAAGACGGACACGAAGACGGACGACACCAAGACGGACAAGAAGAGCGATGATGCCGACAACAAGCCGTCCGTGGTCAAAAACGAATCGGCAGTCAAGAAAATGTATTGCAACTAACCGGGGCTGACCATGAACCACCATTCCCCTGCCATTACCTCCATTACCTCCCTCCTGTTCGTGCTGTCGCTCTTCGGGGCCCAGGCGGCCCACGCCGGCACGCCGGCCGGCGAAGTGACCCAGCTCAGCGGTTTCGTCATGGCCGTCAAGGCAAGCGGTGCGCTGAAAGTGCTCTCGCCACAATCCGTGGTCGAAGCGGGCGACACGCTGATGAGCGAGGACAACACCTACGTTCGCATCGGCCTGGCCGACGGCCGCCAGGCCGTGCTGGGCCCGCAGACGCGGCTGACAATCACCAACGCAACCGCGCTGAGCCTGGCGACCGGCCAGCTCCAGGTGCTCGCCGGCGCACAGCCCGGCGCCGGCCGCCTGACCATCGAGGCGGGTGAAACCACCGTCGACGCCGGCACGGCCAGCTTCAACCTCTTCTACCGGCCGGACCCGGCCGCCGCCCTCGCGCAGCGTGCCTATGCACGGGCCAGCCTGGCGTCGGCCACCAGCCCCGTGCAAAGCGATGCCGGGACAGCCCTGCCCGTCTGGGAGAAGGTCGCGCAACTCACGCCTTCCCTGCCAAGCACTCGTTCAGTCCTGGCGCCAGGCCTGTATGTGCATGTGATCGACGGCCTCATCAATCTAACGAACAAGGGGGGATCGATGCAGTACTCGCCCGGGCAGTTTGGTTTTACCCCCTCCTTCAGTCAGCCGCCAGTCGTTTTGCCCGTCAACCCGGGCATGGTATTCAAGCCGCCGCCGGCGTTTTCGTCCCCGCCCATGAGCGGCAGCGGCGGCAACAGAAGCAACACCGTCGACTGCGAAGTGCGCTGACCCCAAAGAAAATCCCCCGGTGCGCATCGCGCCCTACCCATGCTCGATGGGGCTGCGCGCACCGTAATGCTCGGGCATGCGGATAACATGCAGGGCCCGCCGACGACCATAAGATCGTCGCGCTTGACGAACAGACGCGCGCCTCGCAGCACGTTGCCCAGCGCGGCTTTCATCCTGCGCAGCGGCTGGATTGATGTCGCGCCGTCGATCAACCGGGCGCGTCGGTCCCCGCTGACAGTGGCTTCGGCCTTCAGGTCATCGGCTCATGTGGTGGGCGGGGCCGCGGCGGGGCTAGCCTGTGCCGTCCTTGCGGATGGCGGTGGTGGTGCGCCCACCAAAGCCCCAGTTGTCGGTATCGACTTCCTCGATGGCGATGTGAGTCCACTCCGGCGGCTTGTGCAGCACGCGCTCCAGGGTTTCGGTCACTTCCTTGATGACCTGGGCTTTCTGCTCGGGGGTGGTGCCTTCACGGGTGATGCGGATGCTGACGAAGGGCATGACAGGGCTCCTATAGGGTGTAGTGGGGTGTACGGGGATGTACTGGCGAAGGAAATGGAAATGAAATGGCAATGCTCGGGTTGTTGTTCGGCATCCCGGCTGCGGCCGGAGACAGGATCCGGTCGCAACTCGAGGCCTGTTACTTGCCGGCGCTCGCGCCGCCGTCGACTGGCAGCACCACGCCGGTGACGTAGTCGGACTTCGCCAGGTAGAGCACGGCCTCGCCGATTTCGCTGACCTTGGCGATGCGGCCCAGCGGGTGCATCTGGCCCAGCGCGGCGTGGGTCTCGACGGGGTGCATCGGGGTGGCGACCACACCGGGGGCGACTGCGTTGACCGTTACGCCGAACGGCGCCAGCTCCAGCGCCAGGGCGCGGGTAGCCTGGTTGATGCCGCCCTTGAGGGTCACGGCCAGCAGCGCCGGAACGTTGCTGGCGGGCTGGATGGCCAGCGAAGCGGTGATGTTGATGATCTTTCCCTGCTTGCGCCCGGACATATGCCTGGCCGCTTCCTGCGACGGGTACAGCACGCCCTTCAGATTGGTGGATATCTGCTCTTCCACCTCGGCCGGCGTGAACTGAATGAACGGCTTGGCGGTGAAGATGCCGGCATTGTTGACCAGCACGTCGACCTTGCCAAACTTCTCGATGGCTTGCTCGAACACCTCCCGGGCCGACTCGGGTTTGCCGACGTCGCCAGCGACGCCGAGGAAGCGGTCGCCCGCATTCAACCGGGCTGCGGTAGCCCGTAGACGCTCTGGCGAACGGCCGGTGCCGACGACGTTGTAGCCTTCCTTCAGAAAGGCCTCGGCCAGGCCCAGGCCGATGCCGCTGGTGGCGCCGGTGATGACGACGGTTTTGTCTGATTTGCTCATGGATGCACCTCTGCGAAATGGGGGTTGAAAAACGATCTGGATGAGGCCCCGGGGTTGAGCAGAGAACTCGCTTCCGGGCCTGGAGCAACTGTATTGCTGCTGTTGAAATCAATAAACTGGCTTTGCTACACTTGTATTGATACATCATGTAATCAATCATGAAGCGGCAATGAGGCAGCAATGAAGCGCCACTTTGACAATGTCCTCCTGGGGAGCATCGAACTGTTCTGCCTGGCCGCGGAAGCCGGCAGCTTCACGGCGGCCGCTCTCGCCGCCAGCGTGACGCCCGCCGCGGTGAGCCGCTCGGTGTCGCGGCTGGAGAAAAGACTGGGCGTGCGCCTGTTCGTGCGCTCGACGCGCAGCATCCGCCTCACCGAAAGCGGCAAGACCTATTTCGAGCAGTGCCGCCAGGCGCTGAACCAGTTGGTCGACGCCGAGCGCAAGGTCACTGGCGAACAGGTGCAGCCGGCCGGCACCCTGCGCATCAGCGCGCCGACGACGTACGGCCACCACCGCCTTCTGCCCTTACTGCCGGCGTTCCGTGCGAAGTACCCCCTGATCAAGGTGGAGGTGCACATCAGCAACCGCAACATTGATCTCCACGACGAGAACTACGACCTCGCCATCCGCGTCCGCACCCAGCCGGATTCGACCATGACCGCGCGCCTGCTGGAGGATGCGCCGCTGGTGGTGGTCGCCAGCCCCGACTACCTGAAGCGCGCGGGCATGCCGCAGAAGCTTGCCGACCTGGAACAGCACGATTGCATCCAGTTCGACTTGCCGAGCAGCGGAAGGCGGATTTCATGGCTGTTCCACGAGGACGGCCACGAGAAGGAGATTTTCACGATCGGCAACTACGCATGCTCCGAGGATGTGCTCGGCGGCGTGACCCTGGCGAAGGCCGGCGCCGGCCTGTTCCAGACCTACAGGTTCATCGTCGAGAAAGAACTTGCCGACGGGAGCCTGGTAGAGGTGCTCCAGTCGTTCGGCGGGCGTTCACGCCCCTACAGCCTGCTGTATCCGCATGGACGGCTTTTGCCCTCGCGCGTGAGGGCATTCATCGACTTCATCACTGAACGCCTGCAGGATGAGGCAGCTGTCACGCTGCCGCCAAAGGCGAAGCACTCACCCTCGACCAAACTCGTCTGATATTCGGCCAGCCATCCTCTCTCGGTGCACAGTGGAAGCGCCGAAAGGGCTCAGCTGAGATCCCGGGTGCGCAACTGAATCCGTAAACGGCATTCCAGCCGCTGCCCCGGCGCCAGCGTTTGCCAGCCGGTGCCTGCGTACCCCTGTTGCGCCAGATGCGCTGCATTGGAAACATGCGACACGGGTTCGACGCAGAAATATTGCGCACCCGACGGACGATGCAGCACCAGGTGCTGCATCAGGCCACTGGCGGTCATCTGGATGGTCGCGCCATCTGCCGCGGCCAGGGTGGCGCTGCCGTTCCATTCGCTGTAGTACTGGGTCAGTTCGGCGTCGGCCACTTCACGCGGTTCGGCATAGTCGTCCATTGCGCCTGCAGGCCGCGGTGCGCTGCCCAGAAACTGCGCGTCGGGTGGCCAGATGGTAGGCGCGCCGAAGCCGACGCGATGCGCAAACCGGCTTGGAAAGTAAGGGTGAAAACCGATGCCGCAAGGCATGGGCGCGTCGTCTGCATTCGTCACCTGCATGTGCAGGGTGAGGCCTTCATGGTCAAGCGTGACCGTGTGCCCGGCGCGGTAAGACCACGGCCAGCCGTCCTGATTTTTTTGGTGGACGTAGGCCATGGTGGCACTGCTGGCATCGTGCTGCGTCAGCGTCCACGGGCGTTGCTGGCTGCCGCCGTGCAAAGCGTGACGTTCGCCGGGATGCAGCGCTAACTGCACGGTGCGGCCCGGCCAGGCGAAGCTTCCGTGCTGGATGCGGTTCGAGTACGGTATCAGCGGGTAGAGGCCGGCCTTGGGCCAGGAGGTGCTTTCAAAACCGGTGGCACGCACCGCATCGCTGAGCGGCACCAGCCAGTCGATAGATTGGCCTGTCGCGGCATCGGATGAAAACAGGCGCGAGATGCGCCCGCCGGCGGCAGGTGCCAGCACCGCGTGCAACGCGCCATGGTGCAGGCGGGTTTCGGGCAGAACTTGCAGATGCGTCATGGCGTCACTTCATAACGAGCTACTTATAGCTTGCTGCTGCGAATCGTCACGTCCGGCCGCTGCAACAAAGCCGGCGCCAGGGCAAGGCCCAGTCCGGCGCCCGCTGGTACCGTGGCAAAGCCGTCGCGCACTTCCGGCAGTTGTGTGACCAGATCGCGGTACCAGCCCGAGAGGTAGGCGCGTACGACTTCCTGCAGCACGACGTTGGGTGTACTCATGGCCAGATGGAGCGAGGCAGCCAGCACCACCGGCCCGGTGCAGTCGTGCGGCGCGACCGGCTTGTGAAAGGCTTGCGCCATGGCGGCAATTTTTTTAGCCTCGGAAATCCCACCCACCCAACTCAGGTCCAGCATCACATAGTCGACCGCATTGTTATTCAGCAAGTGCAGAAAGGGCTGCCGTGTGGCCAGGGTCTCGCTGGCGCAGACCGGGATGCGCACACGCGAGCGGTACTCGGCGATGGTGTCCAGGTTGGTCATCTGGATCGGGTCTTCGGCCCAGTAGGGCTTGAACTCTTCCAATGCCTGCGCGATACGGACGGCCATTGGCAAATTCCACATCGAGTGGAACTCCACCATGATGTCCATTTCCTCGCCCACAGCGCGACGGATTTCACGAAACGGCCGAAGCGCGGTGTCCAGGTCTTTCGCCGAAATGGACTGCCCCCGGCTGGCCGCCGCGAACGGGTCAAACGGCCATATTTTCATGGCCTTGTAGCCTTCGGACAGCAGGCTTTCGGCAAGTTGTGCGGGACGTTTGACGAAAGCTTCCTGATCTTCGTACGGGCCTTCGGGTGCGAGCTCTGCGCTGCCGTCGGTGACCACGCGGCGCTGGCTGGCCTTGTTGTAGGTGTAGCCGGCGCAGGTGTTATAGACCGGCACGCGGTCGCGCACGGCGCCGCCCAGCAATTGGTACAAGGGCTGCCGGGTCAACTGCCCCAGCAAGTCCCACAGCGCAATGTCGACGGCTGATGCGGCGCGGGTCTCCACGCCGCTGCTGGCAAAGCCGATGTAGCCGTGCAGCAGGTGGTGGTGGTGCGCCTCGATGGCCAGGGCATCCTTGCCCAACAGGTAGGGCGCGGTCAGCTCGTGTATTTGAGCCTGCACCGCCTGCGCGCCGCGAAAGGTTTCACCGAGGCCGACCAGGCCGCTGTCGGTGTGAATTTGCACCCAGGTGATGTTGGGGTAGGCGGCCACATGAACCGTGTCGATTTGTGTGATTTTCATAAGGGTGCCAGGGCGCTTCAGGATGCTTCAGGATGCTTCAGGCCGTTTGAGGATGCTCTTTGACGCGGCTGACCAGCTGGGTCGGATTGACGAACTGCAGCGCAATCAGCAACCATACCAGCGTGATGACCATATAAATAATGGCCATGGCGTCCACCGACTGGGGTGCGCGTACGCCCGCTGCAAATACGGCGTAATACAGCGCGACCACCAGCGTCTGGGAATCAGGCCCGGCCGTGAGAAACGTCAGCTCGAACATGCCAATGGTTCGCACCAGCACCAGAAGCGACGCGGCCAGGATACCGGGCGCCAACAGCGGCAAGAGCACGTGCCAGAACAGCTTGAAGGTACTGGCGCCAAAGACGCGCGCGGCCGACTCCAGGTTGCCATCAATCTGCTCAATAAAAGGCGTCATGACCAGGATCATGAAAGGCACGGCCGGGATCATGTTCGACAAGATAACGCCAAAAATAGTGCCCGCGATATGGGCCTGGTACATCACGGTCGCCAGCGGTATGCCATAAGTGATCGGCGGCACCATCAGCGGCAGCAGAAAGAGGCCCATCAACAAGCGCTTGCCGCGAAAATCGCGCCGCGCCAGCGTGTAGGCGGCCGGCACGCCGATCAGGATGGAGAGGAAGACCACGGCAGCGACCACCTCCACCGTGACCCACAGCACGCTGCCCAGCTGGAATTCATTCCACGCGGTGAGGTACCAGTTCAGCGTATAGCCGTCGGGCAGCCAGGTACCCAACCAGCGGAACGCGACCGAGCTGGTGGTCACCGCGGCGATCATCAAGCCGACGTTGATGAGGAAGAAAGTCATGGCCAGCGCGATCAATGCTTTCCAGAGCTTGGTCAGGAGCTGGTTGGCGCCCGTGTTGTTCAGCGTCATGTCAGCCCTTCCCGCCCGTGACCGGGCCGCGATAAAACATGCCGCGCGCGCTCAGAATGGCGACCACGACCACCAGTTGCACAAAGCCCATCACCATCGCCACCGCGGAGGCCATCGAATAGTCGTACTGTTCAAAGGCAGCTTCATAGGCCGCAATCGAAATCACCCGTGTTGCACCCGCCGGAGAGCCCAGCAGCACGGCGGAGGGAAATACGGAAAACGCCTGCACAAATGACAGCGCAAACGCCATCGCCAGGCCCGGCACCAGCAGCGGCAGGTAGATGTGGCGGAACTGATTCCAGGGCGATGCACCCAGCGTGGCGGCGGCGCGCGGCAGCGTCGGATCAATGCCGGTCACATACGACAGCGTCAGCAGAAAAGCGAACGGAAAGCCCGAAATGACCAACGAGATCAGCACGCCCCAAAAGTTATGCGTCAACCGGATCGGCCCTTCATAGAGGTGAAAAAACTGCAGCGCCTGCGACAGCCAGCCCTTGGGGCCGAAGTAGCCCAGCATGCCCTGGGCAATCAGCACCGTGCCCAAGGTCAGCGGAATGACGAGCAGCGTGGTAATCCATTTCTGGTAACGGCTTTTGATGCGCATCTGGTACGCAATGGGCAGGGCCACGCCCAGGTTGATCACCGTCGCCGGGATGGAAAGCTTGAGCGTGGTGCCAATGGTGCCCCACAGGTTGTCAGTGGTGAAAAATTTTGTGTAATTGGCGAGCCAGCCACCCTCCATGGGGCGAAAAGACAGTTGCAGACCATATAAAAATGGATAGACAAACAGCACCACCATGAACAACGTGGCAGGCAACAGCAGCAACATGGAGCCGTCGAATCCGGCGTTGCCGGAGGACGCTGGAGAAGACCGGCCGGCCATCATGCGGCGCAAGCTTCATCATCCGGGTAAGCCAGCGCTTTGTCCGGGTCAACCGAGAGCACGACTGATTCGCCATTTTGCAGACGTGCGGTGGTGCGCACAATCAGCGGCAAGCCGCTGGACGTTCGCACGTCGACGATGTGGTCGTGGCCGCAGTATTCAACATTGGTAACCTGTACCGCAAAGGCGTTGTCGCCCACTGTCGGGACGATGTTGAACTGTTCAGGACGAATCGCCAGCACCATGTTGCTGGTCGGGGCCTGCATGGAGCGCCCCTTGAGCGTCAGGCCATTGCTCCCAAGCTGCACTGAATTGCCTTGCGCGCTGCGCACCTGCATGGGCAGCAGGTTTCGGTAGCCCATGAACCGGGCGACGTGCAGGTTGGCGGGCTGGTTGTAAAGCTCATGCGGCGAAGCAATTTGCTGCGCCACGCCGTCTTTCAGGACCACCACGCGGTCAGCCAGTGACAGCGCTTCATCCTGGTCATGGGTGACATAAATCGTGGCCCGGCCGAGTTCCTTGTGGATACGGCGGATCTCGGCGCGCATTTCCACGCGCAGCTTGGCGTCGAGGTTAGACAACGGCTCATCCATCAGCACCAGTGGCGGCTCGATCACGATGGCACGGGCAATCGCCACGCGTTGCTGCTGGCCGCCCGAAAGCTGGCCGGGCAGCTTGTTGGCATGCGCATTCAGTTGCACCAGTTCAAGCGCACGACTGACCCGCAGTGCGATTTCGCTGCTGGACACGCCGCGCATCGTCAGGCCAAAGCCCACATTTCGCGCCACGGACATGTGCGGAAACAGCGCGTAGTTTTGAAACACCATGCCAAAGCCGCGTTTTTCGGGCGGCAGCACGTCGATGCGCGTGTCGTCCAGCCAGATGCCGCCATCCGACACCGGCAACAGCCCGGCAATGCAGTTCAGGGCAGTCGACTTGCCGCACCCGGACGGCCCCAGCAAGGCGATAAATTCGCCCCGCTGGATGGTCATGCTTAGCGCGTCGAGTGCGGTGAAGATCGGCGCGCCTTTGCCCAGGCCAAAGCGGCGCGTCATACGGTCAAGCCGCAATTCGGAGAAATTTGAATGCATGGATAAGGGCGCGAAGGCTTACTTGGTTTTTTGTGAACCGATTTCCTGGTCCCAGCGACGGAAGGCGTCAACCATCGCCTTGGTTTCCAGCGGCTGTGCATGGGGGAACTGCGCCAGCCATTGGGCATACTCAGGCCGGCCAAATTCCTTGATCACGTCCTGGCTGGCCTGGGGCGCCAGCGACAGGGGCACATTTTTAACAGCGGGGCCGGGGTAAAAATAACCTTTGTCATAGGTTATGGCCTGCTGCTGCGGTTTGAGCAGGAAAGCCATGAGGTCCAGCACGACGGCCTGCTTTTCAGGCGGCACACCCCTGGGAATGACGATGTAATGCGCATCGTTGACCCAGGTCATGTTCTTGAAAGGCACCACGCCAAAATTTTTAGGCACGATGCCAAGGGCGCGCGGGTTGATGTCCCAACCGGTCACCGTCAGCGTCATATCGCGCGAGCCTTCACCCAGTTCCTTCATCAAGGCGCCGGTGCCTGTGGGGTAGTACTCGATGCAGGAATTGAGCTCCTTCAGGTAGGCCCAGGTCTTGTCCCAGCCTTTCATCGGGTCAGACGGGTCCTTGTCGCCCAGCAAGTAAGGCAGGCCCATCAGAAAAGTGCGGCCCGGGCCGGAATTGGCGGGGCGGGCGTAAATCAACCGGTTGGGATTGGCTTTGCACCAGCTCAGCAATTCTTGCGGGGTGGTGGGCGGCGTTTTGACTTTCTCGGGGTTGTACTCGACCAGGGGGCCTGAAGGCATGAAGGTAATGACCATGCCGTGGTCCTTGGCCAACTCCTGCATCTTGGCGGCGTTGGGCTGGTAGTTGTCTTTCAGCCCAGGAAATTTGTCTGAATAGTTCGGGAAAAGCTTGACCCACAAATTCTGTTCCAGCCCGGCAGCAAGCGCGTCGGTGCCGACGATGATCATGTCGACGTCGCTGCGGCCGGCACCTTGCATGGCCTTGACTTTGGCCGGGACTTCGGGTGCCGGCGCTTTGGTGAAAGTGAACTTTGACACCAGCTTTGGGTTTTGCGCCAGATAGGCATCGATGGCGCCTTGCGTCAGTGCCAGATTGCCGGCGGCGTCCACCACATTGATGACCACGGGTGACTTGGGCATGGGCAGGCTCTGCGCCTGCACCAGCGCGCCGCTGGACAGGGCCATGCCCATCACTGCGCCCAGCAGGGTGCGGCAGGTGCGCGGAATGATCGAGGGATGCATCACGTTGTCTCCTGAAATAGTGGATTGAATCGTCGCGATTTTGTAATACAACTTATTTAGTTGTCAATCAACAATAGGCTCATGTCGCACCATTTTCAGCAGAAATATGAGAAACCAAGGGTAATCACCGGGAACTCTCGGGCTCCAGGCGAATTAATCTGACTGATAACAACTAAAGTTGTCTTACAATTTATTCTGCGCAGCCTAGCTTTCAATTAATCAATACCGCATCAATACCGCGAGACCTCATGAATACATTTCCTTTGTCTGTCGAGGAGTTTTCCAGCTCGGTGCTGGCCGTGCCGCCGCTGGCGCGCCGGGCCGACCTGACGGTGGATGCAGAGCAAAACCGCAAGCTGATTCGCCATATCGAGTCTGGCGGGCTGCGCACCCTGCTGTATGGCGGCAACGCCAACCTGTACCACACCTCGGCGCATGAATACGGCGAATTGCTGGCGCTGCTGGCCGACAGTGCGGCCGAAACGACGCGCGTGATTCCCGCCATCGGGCCCGACTTCGGCAAGATGATGGATCAGGCGCGTTTGTTGCGCGGCACGGGTTACCGCACAGCCATGGTTCTGCCGATGCAAGGCTTCACCACGCCGGAAGGTGTGGCCGAAGGCATCGCTCGCGTGGTGGACTTCATGGGCATGCCCGTCACGCTGTATCTCAAGAGCGAAGCAACGATTGGCATCGAGGCGCTTGGCCGGCTGGTCGACGAGGGGCGTGTGTTGGTCGTGAAGTACGCCATCGTCCGCCCGGATGCCGCTGATGACAACTACCTCAAGGCGCTGATTGAACGCATCACGCCGCAGCGCATTGTCAGCGGCATGGGTGAACGGCCAACGCTGGTGCATATGGCCCAATTTGGCCTGGCTTCGTTCACGACCGGTTCCGGCTGTATCGCACCTGCCGCCTGCCAGCAGCTTTTTCAGACATTGAAAGCCGGCAACCTGGCGGCTGCACGAGCTATTTACGACCGTTTCATGCCGCTGGAAACACTGCGCGACAGCATTTCGCTGATTCGAGTGCTGCACGACGCAGTCAGCTTGTCGGGTTTGGCGGATATGGGGCCACACCTGCCGCTGCTTACCGCCTCGCCGGCCGATCGGCACGCGGAGATCCAGTCGGTCGCCCGTGAGTTACTGGATTACGATCAGGAATTTGCGCGCACGCATTAGCCACCATGAAGCATCTGCCAGCCAGTTCCCCTGCGACCGGTCTTGTTGACCGGGTGTATAGCGAAATTTTGGGTCGTATCGTGGCAGGAGAACTTGTGGAAGGCCAGAAATTGCCCACGGAGCTTGCACTCACCACACGTTTTGCCACATCACGCCCGACCATCCGCGAAGCACTGTCTCGCCTGCGCGCGGACGGCATTATTGCCACCCGCCAGGGATCCGGTACGGTGGTGGTCCGTCGGCCCGACCCGGACTTGTCGCGCTTCACGCCACTGGAAACGATTTCGGACATTCAGCGCTGCTATGAGTTTCGCATCGTGCTCGAGTCTCATGCTGCTGCGCTGGCTGCCACCATGGCCGATGAGGCGGACCTGGCCAACATCGAGCACAGGTTTCGCCAGCTCGATACCGTCATTACCGAACATGCGCTGGGTGTTCAAGAAGATTTCGACTTTCACCTGGCGGTGGCGCGGGCGTCCAAGAACCAGTTCTTTACCTCGGCCATCGGGTCGATACAGTCGCAAATTGTGTTCAGCATGAACCTGATGCGAAACCTCTCGCTGGTGAAGACCCTGGAGCGCCGCAAGCTGGTGCAGACCGAACATGAAGCCATCGTGCAGGCTCTGCGCCGCCGCGATGCAGCAGGCGCGGCTGCGGCGATGCGAGCGCATCTGGAAAACGCACGCGACCGGATGTTCGGGAAATAAGAGCCCGCAAGCTCGCAGCGATCTTCAGGCTGTCTTCTTCGCCAGGCGCATGGCATCCACGCTCCAGACGCCGGCACCTGCCACCGCGAGAAACAAAAACACAAAGCAGAACAGCACGGCAGACTCACCCTGGTTGAGCATGGGCGACAACGCAAAGCCCTTGGACGCATGGCCAATGAAGTAGGCAAATGCCAGCAAGCCAGACAAGACAAAAGCCACGGGACGCGTAAACCAGCCAATCAACAGCAGCGCACCGCCGACGAGTTCAAGGACGCCTGCGGTACCGAGCATGGAAAAAATCTGCAGCCCGTCAAAAAAAGCCACATGCGGAAAGCCCAGCAGCTTGGCCGAGCCATGCTGAATAAGCAAATAAGCTGAAACAACGCGCAGGACTGAGAGTGCGCGTGAAGTGAGTTCGTTGTTGCTGGCAAAAGTCATGGATTCCCTCTGTTAAAAAGGGAATCTGACAGGGGTGGGGCGGAAAAGTTCAATATTGGTTCACAAAACTCCCCGCAGCCGGCTACCCCTTCGCAGCCCTACACTCACGCAGCCAGTTTTGTAATCGCATTGCGGCTGCCAGCCAGCTCCCGCAACCGGAACTTCTGAATCTTGCCCGTGGCCGTCTTCGGCAACTCTGCAAATACCACGCGACGGGGACACTTGAAGTGCGCCAACCGTTCACGACAAAATGAGATCACATCGGCCTCAGTGAGGAGCGGCGCATCCGGTTTGAGCTCCACGAAGGCACATGGCACTTCACCCCATTTGTCGTCTGGCTGCGCGACTACCGCGGCATTCAGCACACCGGCGAGCCGGTACAGCACCTCCTCCACTTCTACCGACGATATGTTCTCTCCGCCAGAAATAATGATGTCCTTCGAGCGGTCCGTGATCTGCATGTAGCCATCCGGATGCATGACAGCCACGTCGCCCGTGTGGAACCAGCCGCCCGCAAAAGCCTTGGCGGTAGCGCCAGGGTTTTTCAGATAGCCCATCATCACGGTGTTGCCGCGTATCAGAATTTCGCCGGTGGCGACGCCATCTCCTGGTACGGGTTCGAGCGTATCAGGGTCGGCAACGCGGAGATTCTCCAGGGCTGCTGCACGCACGCCTTGGCGTGCCTGGAGGCGACCTTGCTGGTCAGCGGGTAGTTCGTCCCATTCGGTCTGCCAGGCACAACTCACCGGAGTGCCGGAAATCTCGGTGATGCCGAAGACGTGGTCAACATCAAAGCCCATGGCCCTGACGGCCTCAAGAACCGTCGCGGGCGGAGGAGACCCGGCTGTCAATACACGCACGCGGCGCGGCAGCGGCCGGCGCTCCGCCTCAGGTGTACTGGCAATGCCAGCCATCACGATCGGCGCGGCGCAGAAGTGATCAACGCCGTGTTCCGAAATAGCAGTGAACACATTAGCCGCCGTCACCTTGCGGAGGCACACGTGCGTGCCTGCCGCTGCGGTGATCGCCCAGGTGAAACACCAGCCATTGGCATGGAACATCGGCAGCGTCCACAAATAAACTGGCGCGCGCGGTAGCGCCCAATCGGTCATCTGCAGGAGACTCATGAGGTAGGTACCCCGGTGGCTTGGCACCACGCCTTTGGGGTCACCCGTCGTGCCTGATGTGTAGTTGAGCGCGATCGGTGTCCACTCATCAGTTGGCCAACGGCCGGGGAATGCCGGGTCTCCGCCGGCCAAAAATGACTCGTAATCGGTCTCGCCGATGGCGGCGCCGGCAGGCGCCTCGAGATCGTTGATGTCGATCACACGGGGTGGGTGGGACACGCCTTGAAGGGCTTTAACTACCAGCGGAGAAAATTCACGATCCACCAGCAACAGTTTGCACTCACCGTGGCGCAAGATGAAAGCAATCCCGTCAGCGTCAAGGCGACAGTTGATGGCATTGAGTACGGCCCCTGACAAAGGAACGCCGAAGTGAGCCTCCAGCATGGCGGGCGTGTTTGGCGCGACGATCGACACTGTGTCGCCGGCTTGTATTCCGAACTTGACGAGTGCGGAAGCGAGGCGATAACAACGGTCGCGTGTTTCAGCCCAGGTTTGGCGGAAGGCTCCATGGATGATGGCGGTTCGATGCGGAAAAACGGCAGCCGTGCGATCGAGAAAATTTAGCGGCGTCAGAGGAACATGGTTAGCGGCATTCCTGTCAAGGCCCTCTGCGTAGGCTTTTGCACTCATGACTCTGTCTCCTTATTTGTAGTTTCGTGAAAGGTGGTGAAGTTGCTGACCACCTCACGGTCGGTAACGAGTGAGTTCTCAATGCGGCTGGGATCTGCGTAACCCAGGCTCATGCCGCAGACAAACATTTGCTGCTCAGGAATAGCCAATTCCCCGGAAATAACGCGGTGAAACGTGGTGAACGCCGCCTGAGGGCAGGTGTCAAGGCCGCGAGCCCGTGCTGCGACCATGATGCTTTGCAGGAACATTCCGTAGTCGATCAAACTACCCCGCCCCATGCCCCGATCAATGGTGAACATGAGTCCGACCGGGGCGCCAAAGAAGCGGTAGTTGCAGCCATGTTGAGCATGCATGCGCTCCTTGTCACTTCTCTGGATTCCAAGCAAGCCATACAAATCCCAACCGACTTTGCGCCGCCTGTCGATGTAGGGGGAGATCCACTCTTGTGGGTAGTAGTCGTAGGGTTCGTCGAGCTTGGCCGCCAGCGATGGATCGTCATATATGCGCATGATCGCTTCACTCAGGCGCTGCTTTGCAGCCCCCATGACGACGTGAACATGCCAGGGCTGCGTATTCACCCCGGAAGCACAATACCGCGCCACATCCAGGATAGCCTCCACATCCGTGCGTGGAACTGGCGTAGGAAGGAAGGCGCGCGTGGCACGGCGTGTCACAAGTGCCCAATCGACAGCGCTTCGTAGCACGTCGGTCGGGATACTTGGCGGTGAGGCAATTCGGCTGCTCATACTCATCTTCCAGGCAAAAATTTAATCAACACGATCTGGTGTGTCGTCACCAAAATTCCATCGAAAACGTACGTGATTTGGTCCGAGAGAAAATTGTCGGAGAAATGGGTAGAAATGAATGTCCTCTGGATAACATTCCTGGCGACGCTGCCATTGCTGGTTAGTATTGCGATCGTTAGTAGTCCTGCCGCTACCCAGCATCGGATACTGCTTCGGGGTGATTGGACGGCCTTGCAAGCCGATCATTCATCGGTAAAACTTTCGATCGGTGGTAATGAAATGAATGCTCACCAGACAACACAACGCAACAAACTGCTGGAATTTCTCGCCTCTTCTCCATGGCGCGAGGGCCTTTCCCAGGATCAGTTTGATCGTGTCTGTGGCGACGCCGTGACGCGTACTTTCACGGCTGGGGCTACGATTTGCCTTCGCGAATCACCCTCTGAGCACTGGCTGGCCGTCGTTGACGGCCTGGTCAAGGTTGACACGGTTTCTGCCGATGGCCGGGCGACGACGTTTGCCGGCGTTCCCGGCGGCGCCTGGTTCGGCGAAGGAGCCGTACTGAAAGGCGAACCGCGCCCGTATGCCGTCGTGGCAATCCGCGACAGCACTGTCGCTTTCGTGCCCCGGGCCACCTTCCTCTGGCTGCTGGATAACAGCCATTCGTTCAGCCGATGGCTTATCGACCAACTGAACGCCCGTTTAGGCTACTACGTGGCGCTGGTCGAAGGCCTACGCCTGGGGGATGTGAATACCCGGGTGGCGTACTGCCTGGCCGAACTCTTCAACCCACAGCTCTATCCGAACACGCAACTCCGCATAGACATTTCCCAGGAGGAGATTGGTCGACTTACCGGCATGGTGAGACAGACCGCCTACCGTGCTTTGCACGAACTTGAAAATGCCGGCCTGATAAGGGTGCAATACGGATCGATCGAGGTAGTGGATCTCGACGGGTTGAAAAAGTTTGCGCTCGGTGCGCAAGCTCAATGATTAAGGGATGAGCGAATGCTGGTTCAGGGCATTCACGCGCCAATTCATCATCAAGTTGCAGGGAATACAGTCGGCATGGGTTTCGACTGAAATCTGGGTCATGTGGCCTGCGTGAACCTCGGGCAGCTGTTCGAGTCGGATAAACAGCTATGCGCGAGTCCGCGGTCCAGCTGGAACCTAGCATCGAGTTGGGCGGGATCCGTCACTTATTGCACTGAAAACGTACATGGACGCTCCCGGTATGCCAAGCTTTCAATTCATGATGACTCGAAGGTATAGATTGCACCCGTACATTCGGACTTTTTGCGTGACTCTTGGTCACTGTCCCTAATGGGATTCGCTGGTTGACGCCCCAATCGAGGGGATGCACTCGAAGTGCTTCGTTTTCAACGGGCTTTGCCAACCACGGTCTGACCTATCTTGCCATCACTTCATGATCGC
This sequence comes from Polaromonas sp. P4_F4, assembly GCF_056401355.1. Classification (NCBI taxonomy): domain Bacteria; kingdom Pseudomonadati; phylum Pseudomonadota; class Betaproteobacteria; order Burkholderiales; family Comamonadaceae; genus Polaromonas; species Polaromonas sp. P4_F4. The sequence continues at coordinate 221,882 of NZ_JBFUJO010000005.1, forward strand.
CTGAGCAATCGGTGGTTCAATTCTCCCTACTCTATTGTCGTTATTCCAATCAGCCGACCCGACTACACCGCCGCCTTAGCGGTGGTGTAGTCGGGTCGGAACTCCCGGTCATGGGCAAGTAATGCCCATACGAGTCGCGCATTCTTATTGGCCAACGCAACAGCCGCCACATTCTTATTGCGCCGATTGACAACTCCGTTGATCCAACTGCATGACTCGGGCTTTTGACCCGCCTGGTAGATAACGGATCGCGCGCCATGTATCAGCAAGGTTCTGAGGTAGGTATCGCCACGCTTGCTGATTCCCTGCAAATTCTGTTTCCCGCCACTGGAATGCTGCTTAGGGACAAGACCAAGCCAGGCCGCCACTTGACGACCGCTGTCAAAGTTCTTCGCGTCGCCAATGGAAGCGACCAGCGCACTGGCGGTGATCGGCCCAATGCCTGGGACCTGGGCAAGCTTGCAACTGACATCGCTGCTGCGATGCCAAGATCGAATCTGCACTTCAAGTTCATCAACCTGACGATCCAGTTCCTTGAGATGGTCCAGCAGCCGTTGAACGAGTACCCGAAACGAGCCAGGCAGCTCGTTGCTGGCATCTTCAATAAGTTCAGGAACCCGAGTGGTGATGTAACCAATGCCCTGTGGGACGATCAGCCCGAATTCACCAAGAAGACCTCGGATTTGGTTGGCCTGGGCGGTGCGCGCTTTCACAAAGCCCTGGCGGACCCGATGCAGTGCCAGCACCGCCTGCTGTTCGACGTTCTTGATCGGCACGAAGCGCATGTTGGGCCGGGCAACGGCTTCGCAGATCGCCTCGGCATCAGCGGCATCATTTTTGTTAGTTTTGACATAGGGCTTCACGAACTGAGGCGCCATCAGCTTGACGGTGTGCCCAAATCCCTGCAGCTTGCGCGCCCAGTAATGAGCACTGCCGCACGCCTCCATCCCTATCAAGCAAGCGGGTAGGTTGACGAAATACTCGGCCACCTGGTCACGGCGCAACTGCTTCTTGATAACGGTTTTTCCAAACTCGTTGACCCCGTGCAACTGGAACACGTTTTTTGCCAAGTCGATGCCTACTGTAGTAGCCTTCATGTCGGACGCTCCTGTCTGTTTAAGTGGTTGATTTGCATCTCCACTTTGGCACATTACGATGCCGTTTAGGTGGGAGCGTCCATCCCATTGAGGGGACCCCGCCTTGGAGGCGAAGTACGCCCCGGACAGATGCGTCAAGGGCCTGTTGAGTGGTTGTGACGGGCGCTGTGCGGCGCGGCGGCGCTGCAGTGCGCCAGGAAGTCTGTGGTCGCGCGGCCCAGCCGCTTTTCGCGGTGCAGCACGATGGCGAGCTGGCGGCTTGCCCTGGGCAGGCGTGTTCGCAATTCAACCAGGTGCCCGTCTGCCACACTTTGCGCCACCGCGTAGCGCGAAAGGCAGCCCAGGCCATCGCTCGCCGCCACCACGCGCTTGATCGCTTCGGTGCTGCCAAGTTCGAAACCGACGCGCACCTGCCCCAGGTTTTTCAGCAACCATTCATCAGCGATCTGGCGCGTGCCGGAACCGTGTTCCCGTAGCACCCAGGTGGCGTCGGCCAACTGGCGGGCCGTCGCGCAACGATTCGCCAGCGGATGACCCGGAGCCGCGAGGATCACCATTTCGTCATCCAGCCAGGGGCGCACGACCAGGTCGGCATGCGTCTGCGACCCCTCGACGAAGCCGATGTCGACGTCCAAAGCAGCTACCGCGGCGATCACTTCGCTGGTATTGCCTATGCGCAGATGGATCTGGCTCTTGGGGTGCAATTGCGTCCATTGCGACACCAGGCTGGGCAGCAGGTATTCGCCGATCGTAAAGCTGGCCGCCACGCGCAAGGGCGCGGCGTGCTCGTCTGTGAACAGGGCTTGCACTTCGGCCGCCTGTTCGACCAGGGCCTGGGCCTTGGGCAACAGCGCGCGCCCGTTCTCGTTAAGCAGCAGGCGTCGGCCGATGCGGTCGAACAGTTCGACGCCGAGCGCGGCCTCGAGTTCGGCCAGCGAGGTGCTGGCCGCAGATTGCGAGCGTGCGATCCGGTCGGCCGCCGCACGCGTGCTGCCACCGCGCGCCGTGGCCAGAAAGACTTCGAGCTGACGCAGGTTGAGGCGCAGGCGCTGGAAGGATTGCTGATTGGATTTATCGATCATTCTTAACGATATTATCCGCTTTTTTCTTTAATGACTTTTGCCTATTATCTAATTCATTGAGGGCATAACCCTCCCACGCGTACCCCACGCGCGCTGTTCGAAAGAGGTTTGCCTGTGTTCAATTTCCTGTCGCCAACGTCAGCCGCCGACACGGCCCACCCCGCTTGGTTGCCGCAGCACCGGCTGCAACTTCTCCCGGGTGTCGCTTTGTCTTGTGTGATTGCGATGGCCGCCACCCTGGTGTCCACGCTGCACGGCGGGCCCCAGTTTTTGTATGCGCTGTTCTTTGGTGTGGGATTTCACTACCTCAGCCATGACGCCAACACCAGGCCCGGCATCGAATTTTGCGCGCGTACCGTGCTGCGCCTGGGCGTCGGCCTGCTCGGTGCGCGGATCACGGCGAGTCAAATTGCGGGCTTGGGCTGGAGCACTGCGGCCATCGTCATCGCCGCTGTCGTGACCACGCTGCTGTGTGGGGTGCTGCTGGGACGTCGTCTGGGCATGAACCGCGCGCAAGCGGTGTTGTCCGGCGGTGCGGTCGCCATCTGTGGCGCGTCGGCCGCTCTGGCGATCTCGGCGGTGTTGCCGCGCAACAAGGAAAGTGAACGCTTCACCCTGATGGTGGTGGTGACCGTGACCGTGCTGTCTACCCTGGCCATGGTGATTTATCCACTGGTTGCCAAGCTGCTGCATCTGCCGCCCGAGCTGGCTGGCCTGTTTCTGGGTGGCACGATCCACGACGTTGCGCAGGTAGTAGGCGCCGGTTACATGCTGAACCAGGAAACCGGCGACTACGCCACCATCGTCAAGCTGTTCCGTGTCTCCATGCTGGCTGTGGTGGTGGTGGTGGTGTCCAGTCTGTTCAAGCGGCAGCGCGAGGCGAGCGAGAGCACGTCCGCCGACGCCAAGCAGGCCTTGGTGCCGTGGTTTCTGTGGGTATTCGTGGCCCTGGTCATCATCAACTCCATGGGCGGCGTACCGGCGGCGGTGCAAACCGGCCTGAACGATGTCTCGCGTGCCTGTTTGGTCGTTGCCATTGCGGCGCTGGGCGTGAAGACTTCATTCAGGCAACTGGCCCGCGCCGGCTGGCGCCCCTTTGTGCTGCTGCTGGTCGAAACGCTGTGGATGGCCGCATTTGTTCTGGCCGCCATCCTGTTGCGCCACTGAAAACGATAGCCTGCCACGGTTTTTTTTCACGCACACCCTTGGGCGAACTCCGCAATCAGTGGCGCCATGTAGATGGTGGCAAAGTCCACCGACAGTGACGCACGCAGCACGCCGCTGGGCTGCGCCAGCATCTCCCCCAGCTGCTCGTGAGCGATCCGCGCTTCGTCGACGATGCACCTGCAGCGCTCGTAGTAGATCTGCCCGGCTTCGGTCAGCTCGACCTGCCGGTCGCCTGCGGCGCATCTTGCCTGACTGGCAGGCCAGGTCGACGCCGGTCTATGCGCTCACCGAAACACGCTTGCTGCCGGCGAAGACGCAGCGCTTTGTCGAGTTCTTGCGGGAGCGCCTGGGCCAGCAAGCCAGGACGAGGAGCAGCCGGACGAAACTCGTGACGCGTAGCTTCCGGCAGTGACAAGCGCCCCATCGGAAAACGTCCATTTTCTTTCAGGATTCACTCTTCGACAGTAAATCCTGATGCCTTGATAACCGGTCCCCAACAAGGTGTAGCCGTCCGGTGGCGCCTTGGCCACGGTCTCTGCGCCGATCATTGTGTTGGCACCAGGCCTGTTGTCTACGATTACCGGTTGGCCGAACTGGGCGGCTATGCCGGCTACGTCGTCTGGCGAGGGCTCATCGAGGAGCAAACGCTGGAGCGTCCTGTCCCTTGGCCATCGAACGGCGGTCTGTGGATAGAGTTTGTAGAGGGCTACCGTTTGGTTGCCGCGGTGCTTCCTGGTCGCGACGGGTCGGTGGAGATGGGACGGCGGCAGGTCACATTCGCATGGTTCGATGTACACCGGCAGGAGTTGCTCCGCCGCACCAACCGCCTGACGGCGGACGGCTACATAGTGGGAACGCTCGGACGCGGGACGATTGACGAAGATGTCCGGGCAGAACTGGTTGCGCTCATCCCACAGCTTTGGCCGGAAATATGGGCGGAGGCGGTGGCTGCCGGGGTGCGCTCGACAGACGCACTGAGTGGCGCCCCGATCGCCGAATACAAACCGGATCGGTTAGCACGTGGCGCGCTGGCGATCGCGGGGGACGCTGCCCACGTGGTTTCACCAATGACAGGACGTGGCTTCGCGACCGGGGTGGAGGATGCGGCGGTGCTGGCCCAAATGCTGGCAGACCGACGCGCAAACGAGCCCGTTTCCGCCGCTTTGGCCCGCTACGAGGTGGCGCGATTGCCCTTCGTTCGCGCGCTGGTCACCCATTCAAGGCGGATCAGCGCCGACTATCTTCGCTATGCGCAGGCCCAGAAGTAGGTCCGGTGAGTTTGTCAGGCCGGACTATCGTTCCCATTAGCAAAATTTCATTGATCGATCGGTACCCAAACCCTAGACTGGATTGCGTAATCAGTTGCAAACAACCCAAGGAGAAAACCATGTCAACCGAACCCAACTGCCCATTCTCGGGCAACGCTCGCAAGCACACGGTGGCTGGAGCGCCATCGAACGCAGACTGGTGGCCCAATCAACTGAATCTGAACATCTTGCACCAGCATTCCGCAATGTCCGACCCCATGGGCGAGGCGTTCAACTACGCCCAGGAGTTCAAGAGCCTCGACCTGGAGGCCGTGAAGAAGGATCTCCTGGCGCTGATGACCAACTCACAGGACTGGTGGCCGGCGGACTTCGGCCACTACGGACCTTTGTTCATTCGCATGGCATGGCACAGCGCCGGCACGTACCGTGTCTCCGACGGTCGCGGCGGCGCAGGGAGTGGCAACCAGCGCTTTGCTCCCCTGAATAGCTGGCCGGACAACGTCAACCTCGACAAGGCGCGCAGGCTGCTTTGGCCGATCAAGCAGAAGTATGGCCGCAAACTCTCCTGGGCCGACCTGATGATCCTCGCTGGCAACGTCGCTCTGGAATCGATGGGATTCAAGACCTTCGGTTTCGCCGGTGGACGTGAGGACATCTGGGAACCGGAAGAAGACGTCTACTGGGGCTCTGAGAACACCTGGCTGGGTGACAAGCGCTACTCCGGCGACCGGGATCTCGAAAATCCGCTCGGTGCCGTGCAGATGGGTCTGATTTACGTCAATCCGGAAGGCCCGAACGGTAACCCGGATCCGATCGCTGCGGCGCGGGATATCCGCGAGACCTTCGCTCGCATGGCGATGAACGACGAAGAGACGGTTGCGCTCATCGCTGGCGGTCACACCTTCGGCAAAACCCACGGCGCCGGCGATGTGAAACATGTGGGGTCCGAGCCGGAAGCTGCCGGCATCGAGGAGCAGGGCCTGGGCTGGAAGAGCGGCTTTGGCACCGGCAAAGGGGGTGACACGATCAGCAGCGGCCTGGAAGTTACCTGGACCAGTTCGCCAACAAAGTGGAGCAACAACTTCTTCTCGAACCTGTTCGGCTACGAATGGGAACTGACGAAGAGCCCCGCCGGTGCGCATCAGTGGAAACCGAAGCTTGGCGCGGGCGCCGATACAGTGCCGGATGCCCACGACCCGTCGAAGCGTCACGCGCCTTCCATGCTGACCACGGACCTCTCCCTGCGGCTCGACCCTGTCTACGAAAAAATTTCAAGGCGCTTTCATGAGAATCCGGATCAGTTCGCGGACGCATTCGCCCGGGCGTGGTTCAAACTGACGCACCGCGATATGGGCCCCCTGTCGCGTTATCTTGGCCCGCTCGTTCCCAAGGAGCAGCTGCTGTGGCAGGACCCCATTCCCGCAGTGGATCACAAATTGATCGACGAGCAGGACATTGCCGCCCTGAAGGCCAAGATCCTCGCATCTGGCCTGTCCATCTCCCAACTGGTCACCACGGCCTGGGCGTCTGCTGCAACGTTCCGCGGCAGCGACAAGCGCGGTGGAGCGAACGGCGCGCGTATTCGCCTGGCGCCGCAGAAGAATTGGGAAGTCAACCAGCCGGCTGAACTGGCAAAGGTCCTGCAGAAGCTGGAAACGATCCAGAAGGACTTCAACAGCGCACAGTCTGGCGGCAAGAAGGTTTCGCTTGCAGACCTGATCGTTCTGGGTGGCTGCGCAGCCGTCGAGGCAGCAGCGAAGAAGGCCGGCCAAGACGTGAAGGTTCCCTTCTCGCCGGGGCGCGTGGATGCGTCGCAGGAGCAGACCGATGTGGACTCGTTCGCCGTACTGGAGCCGGCCGCAGACGGGTTCCGCAACTACGCCCGCAAGGGACTCGAGGAATCGGCGGCTGAGCTGCTGGTGGACAAGGCGCAGTTGATGACGCTGACCGCCCCTGAGATGACGGTTCTGATCGGCGGCCTGCGCGCCCTGAATGCGAACGTCGGCCAGTCCAAACACGGTGTTTTCACCAAGCAACCCGAAACATTGACCAATGACTTCTTCGTGAATCTCCTCGACATGAGCACGAAGTGGCAGAAGTCCGCCACCTCTGAAGGCGTGTTGGAGGGGCGCGATCGGGCAACGGGCGAGCTCAAGTGGACGGGCACCATCGTGGATCTCGTCTTCGGTTCGAACTCCCAGCTCCGAGCCCTCGCGGAAGTCTATGCGTGCAGCGACTCGCAGAAGTCATTCGTGCGTGACTTTGTGGCGGCCTGGAACAAAGTGATGAACCTTGATCGCTTCGACCTTGCGTGATCTCAGAGGGGCGTAACGACGTACGAACATGAAAAATCTCCTTTTGAAGATGCTGTAGCGGGCGCTCTGCTTCAGAACGGATAGGCCATCCGTAGCATTGCAAAATGGCAGCTGCCTAACTGGGCCTGATCTCGACGGAACTCAACACGCCCGACAGGCCAAACGCGCTGTTGGGCTAACTGCCCGCGGTGATCAGAACGATCTTCGCCAGCTTGCTCTGGGCCGAGGGCGGTCAACGGGTCGGCGGTTGATTCTCCGCCTTATATGCGACCAGAAACGCGTCGGAAGCCACCTGATCGGCCAGGGCCCTCAAGTTCGCAGCCGAGGCAGACCCCAGAACGACCTCCACTTGGTCGTTTGCTGCTGCCCAGCGCACTATGCCTTCTGAAAGCCGGGTCTTGCCAAGCGAAGTGAGAACGCCGTGTTTGGTCCGCCGGTCTTGGGCGTCCTGACGCAGCTCAACAATTCCGTCGCGCACCAGAGGCCTTAGCGCATGGGTCAGGGCCGAAAGTTGGATGGCGAGCAGGGCTGCCAGATCCTGCAGCGTCGGTCCTTGTTGATCGGCGCCCGTGAGCCTGTGTATTCCTGCGATGAGCGCGAGCTGCGTGGCTTTGAGGTCCAACGGTGCCAGCGCTTCGTCATACAGCTGCTCAAGTCTGCGAGCCGCAAGGCGCAGTGGTGTGATCGTGCAGGCCCGTCCGCCCAAGATGTCCTGCTCATCTGCGGCGGGCTTATCCGGGCTGTTTTTCGCATCAATAAGATTTGAGAGATTTGAGGTAATACCCATAATTTCAAAATGGTTGAGTGCTGCACCATCGGCAATCCGCTGGCGATCAACTTTATACTTGAGCCCTCAACTTTTTAGTTGAGCCCTCAATTTTATTGGAAAACTATCAAATGACAAATACCAGTTCCAGGAAAGTCGCTCTTGTCACAGGGGCTTCTTCCGGCATCGGAGCCGTCTATGCGGATCGCCTTGCCGCGCGTGGATACGATCTTATCCTTGTCGCCCGGCGCGCTGACCGCCTGGAAGCCCTCGCTGCGCAAGTCTCTAAGGCACACGGCATCAAAGCTGAGCCCATCTCGGCCGATCTGACCCAAGACCAGGACTTGGCGCGGATCGAGAAGGTTCTGGCCACCAATGGGGATGTGCGCGTCCTGGTGAACAACGCCGGTATTGCGCGCCTGGCGCCGGCTGCGCAGACGTCTGCGAACGACGCGCAATCCCAAATCGCCCTGAATATCACAGCGCTGACGCGCCTGACGCAAGCTGCGGTGCCCGCCTTCGTGGCGAGGAACCAGGGCTTGATCATCAATATCGCATCCGCTCTGGCCGTCCACTCACTGCCAATCAGCGCCATCTACAGCGGCACCAAGGCCTTCGTATTGCAATACAGCAGAGGCCTGCAGGAAGAGCTGGCCGGCACCGGGGTGAAGGTTCAGCTGGTCTTGCCCGCATCCACAGCCACCGACCTCTGGGATCTGTCGGGCGTTCCGCTGGCTGCCCTCAACAAGAATACCCTGATGACGACCGAACATATGGTCGATGCGGCGCTCGCGGGCCTGGATCAGGGCGAAGCTGTCACATGGCCGTCGGTCGCCGATGCAAGTCTGTGGGACAAGTACGAGGCAGCACGCTCCGAACTGTTCGCGGGCACCCAAGCCGGAACGCCAGCCCCTCGTTACAAGATCGGTTGATTCCCGCTAACTGAACGTCACTGATCTTCCTTTCTCTCCTTTTCATTTCCCCAAGGACAGCCCATGCTTTTCGACGCCTTCTCCCTGCGTGCCACCCAGCTCAGCAATCGCGCGGTGATGTCGCCGCTCACGCGCAGCCGCGCAAGCGACAACAACACGCCCAACAGCCTGATGGCGACGTACTACGCCCAGCGCGCGAGCGCCGGCCTCATCATCACGGAAGGCACCTCACCTTCGCCCAACGGCTTGGGTTATGCCCGCATCCCCGGCCTGTTCAACGACGCCCAGGTGCAAGGCTGGAAGCTGGTGACCGACGCCGTCCATGCCAAAGGCGGCAAGATCGTTGTGCAGCTGATGCATACCGGGCGCGTGAGCCACCAAGCCAACCTGCCGGCGGGCGCCGAAGTGCTTGGACCTTCACCCGAGACCTGCCCTGGTGAGATGTGGACCGATACGCAAGGCAGCCAGCCGCACACGCCGCCGCGCGCCATGACCGAGCTCGACATCCAGGCGGTGACCGGCGAGTACGCAACGGCCGCGCGCCTTGCCATCCAGGCCGGCTTTGACGGCATCGAGTTGCACGCGGCCAACGGTTACTTGCTCGAGCAATTCCTGAATGCCAACATCAACCGCCGCGCCGATGGCTACGGCGGCACGGCCGAGGGACGCAACCGGCTGGTGCTTGAGGTCGCCCGTGCTGCCGTGAAGGAGATCGGCGCTGAGCGGGTCGGCATCCGCCTATCGCCTCACGGCGTGGTCAATAGCACCGGCGCATTCGAAGGCGTGGACGAACAGTACCTGGCGCTGGTGAAGCAACTCTCCGCGCTCGGCCTCATGTACGTTCACGTCCTGGACCACTCGGCCATGGGCGCCCCGCCCGTCCCGGCGAAGCTGAAGGCCGATTTGAAGGCTGCATTCGACGGCCCCTTCATCCTCGCCGGCGGACAGGACAAAGCCAGCGCACAACAGGCACTGAGCGAAGGCCGCGCAGACCTGATCGCCATAGGCAGGCCTTTCATCGCCAACCCTGACCTGGTCGAGCGCTTGCGCCAGGACGCGCCGTTGAACGCTCCTGCCCCGGACACGTTCTACACACCCGGCGCCAAGGGCTACACGGACTATCCGGTGCTCGCAGCTTAAGCATCCACCGTCCAGATTGGCAACCGGCCTCAGTCTCACTGTTGAATTGCGCTGAAGCTTGATCTAAGGGGGTGCGGATAAAAACTTGGACTTACGGCATAAACCAGTCCAAGTTTTTGTCCGCATCCCCGAGTTTTCCATCGAATCTTGACCCACATTCTTTGTGAGCACAGCGCGTATTCCGCGTAATTAAAGTCGTAAATGGCACCGTAGCATCCATGCGAGTTCGCGGCGTTTCGATTTAACAACATGACAGCATAAAGTCGGAAACAAGTTAAATTTACAGTTTGCACACGGCTAGCCAAGCTGAGTCGGCCGCATTCGCGGGCAGTAGCTGGACGGAGTGCTCGATCAGGCGTGCGCCGAGCCCACGGAAACTCCACGCGAGAGCAGTTGGCGGGGTTGGCGTAAAGCCTGCCTCGCTTCGAACCTCCGCGCGACGAAAGTAGTGGGCTCGTGATCATTGATCATGCCGCCTGCCTGCATCGAGGCATGACGGACTTTGCTACAGAGAGGTATGAAGAGGCTCGATTAAGCGACCGGTCTTGCCGCACGCGTTTCTCAAGAATCTCCTCATCCCCGTTTAGATCATCCTGCGTTGCCAGGCACAGGCGTGTTGAGGAGTTGCTGCTCCCACAGGAACGCAATACCGCTACCGCCGGCATGTTGCGTGATCACTTGCCTCAGTGCGGCAGCTTGTTCGGCCCTGGCCCAGTCGCGCTGCCATTCGGCAGCCAGCGCCAGCCAGGTCATCATGTTCGCGCCGGCTGCGATCATGCGCTGGATGGCGACCTGATGGGCCTCGATGGAAACGCCGCCCGACGCATCGGTGATCACGGTAACGTCCCAGCCTTCGCCGAGGGCCTGGATTGCCGGCATCGCGACACACACCTCGGTCCACAGGCCAGCGATGATCAGCTGTTTGCGCCCCGTCGCCTTCACCGCGTCCACCACCTTCTTGTCCTCCCACGTGTTGATGAACGTACGGTCAATCACCTCATGGCCGGGGAACACATCGGTGATCTGGGGAAAGAGGAGTCCTCCCCTTTCGGCGACCACTGACGTCAAGATGGTGGGGACGCCAAAGGCCTTGGCGGCCTTGGCCAGACCCGCCGTGTTGTTGATCACCATCTGCGGTTCATGGCTGTTCACGTTCGCGAGTTGGTAGGGCTGGTGGTCGATCAGAACGAGTACGGAGTCTTCCGGACGAAGAAGCGAAGCAAGGCCGTTGCGAAAAGTCATTGGTGAATCCTTTGTCGTGGTCGTGAGGGGTGGTTTCGGGGGAGATTGCGCCATCGGCGACGTCCCTGACGGCTATTTTGCCGTTCCCCTTCTCGATGCGGTAGTACCATTCCGTGGCGAGCTGTGTCGCGAAACGGGGAACGCCGAAGTGGACATCGAGGAACTGCAGACATTCGTGGAAGTTGCTGATGCCGGGGGAATTTCGCCTGCCGCACTCCGGCTCGGCGTCGCCAAGTCGATCGTCAGTCGCCGGCTCTTTCGGCTTGAAGCAGAACTGGGTGTTCAGTTGCTTGCGCGATCCACCCGCGGAGCTGCCCTCACAGAAGCCGGGGCCACGTTCCGGGACTATGCTGCGCGGGTCTGCGCGGAGATCGACGTGGCCAGGGAAATGATCCTGCCCGCAGGTGATCTTCGCGGACGCTTGCGAATTGCTGCACCGCTTTCTTTCGGCCCGACGCACTTTGCGCCCGTACTCGCGGAAATGGCTCGACGCCACCCTCAACTGCAGATTCAGACGTGCTACAGCGATCGCTTCGTTGATCTCATCGCGGAGGGTTACGATTGTGCGATACGGGTTGGCTATCTTCCCGACTCCAACTTGATTGCGAGACGCATTGGCCCGATCCATGGGAAGCTCGTCGCAAGTCCGGACTATGTCAAGGCGCATGGATCGCCTGAGACGCCTGAAGAGCTCGTCGCCCACGAGGCTCTCATGCAGGGCACCGAAGCCTGGCAACTCATGGATGGCGACAAGATCATTACGGTTCGTCCACAGGGGCGCTTTAAGGCCGACAACGGCACAGCGTTAGTCGCCGCTGCGGCAGCAGGACTCGGGATCGCCTACTTGCCCGATTGGCTCACCCATGAATATGTGGCCTCCGGGGCACTCGTGCCGATCATGCCCCGTCATCCACCGCCCCCGGCAGGTGCTTACGTCATCCGACCGCCAGGTCAGCATCCCGCACGGAAGATAAGGGTCCTCACCGAACTCCTGATCGAATATTGCGACCGCTTTCTGCCCCCCCTGCGGGAGCTACCCCTGTCTGAGCGGTGCACCGATCGTTGAATGGAGTGAACCCCATGGACTTGTTGAATTGGGGTGAGCCTCTCTGGTCCAGCCCGAGGGGGTCACCCCATACGGCGACAAAACATCCCGCAAACCCGCACCAATGCTAGAGCCGTGTTTACGACTTTAATAACTTGTTTACGACTTTAATTATTCTGAGCAATTAAAGTCGTAAACACGGGCCTAGCATCCATGCGGGTTTGCGGCGTTAAAAATTTGCAACAAGCAAAGCTGAAGTCGTAAACACGTTCGGCAGCCTGCACGTCTGTCTCGACGTCAACACCAAAAGACAACCGGACCCAACCGAGACTTCTCGCTGGAAAATGCCCTTCGCGGAAATAGGTGCAGTCGACGGTGTTGAAGGCCGAAGTTGGCCAAACCGCTCAGCCCGTCTCCCGCGCGGGGCCGGGCTGGCGGTTCCCCACCGTCACCCGGCGGCAGGCCCGGGCTAGATAGCAGGCAGTCGTGGTGCCGGTGACGCCAGCACCAGGACCAACAACTATGCCAAGTTCCCTTGGCAAAGGTACTTGGTGTGCAGGTACTCGTCCAGGCCCCAATGCGAGCCTTCACGGCCATAGCCGGATTCCTTTACGCCGCCAAAAGGAGCTGCCTGCGCGGCGATGGCACCCTCGTTGATGCCGACCATACCGGTCTCCAGCGCAGACGCCACGCGCCAAATGCGCTTGACGTCTTGCGAGAAGAAATAGCCGGCTAGGCCGTAGGGTGTGTCGTTGGCCTGCTCCATCACCTCCGCTTCGTCTGCGAAGCGGAAGATCGGCACCACCGGACCAAAGGTTTCCTCGCACGACAGTTCCATCTCGCGCGTGGCGTTGATGAGCACCGTGGGCGCGTAGTAATTGGGACCGCGGGCGGTTTCGTTGCGAACCCTTTGGCCGCCCACGACCACCTTGGCGCCTTTGGCCACGGCATCGTTCACGTGCCGCTCGATCTTGTCCACCGCACGGGCGTTGATCATCGGGCCGATCTCGGCCTCGGACCAGTCGGCCGGCCCTACCCGCAACGCGCCCACGCGCGCGGCCAGCTTGTCGACGAAGCGATCATGTACAGCGGTATGGACGTAGACGCGGTTCGGGCTCACGCAGGTCTGCCCGGCGTTGCGGAACTTGGCCGCCATCAGGCCCTCGACTGCGGCGTCCAGGTCCGCATCCTCGAACACGATGAAGGGCGCGTTTCCGCCCAGCTCCAGCGACAGCTTCTTCAGCGTCGCGGCGGAATCGCGCGCCAGCAACTTGCCCACTGGGGTGCTGCCCGTGAAGCTGATTTTTCGCACCCGTGGATCGGCCAGCCATTCGCCCACGACTTGCGGGGTACGTTCGCGCGAAGCCGACACGATATTGAGCACGCCCGGCGGCACGCCGGCTTCCTCGGCCAGCTTGACCAGGGCCAGCGCCGTGAGTGGCGTGTCCTCCGCCGGCTTGGCCAGCACCGTGCAGCCGGCGGCCAGCGCAGGCGCGATCTTGCGCGCGATCATCGCAGCCGGGAAGTTCCACGGCGTGACCACCGCCACGACGCCGACGGCTTCCTTCAGAACGATATATCGCTTGGAATTCACCGGTGCCGCGATCACTTCGCCGTTGGCACGCACGCCCTCCTCGGCAAACCATTCCACGTAGCCGGCGCTATAGGCGATTTCGCCGCGTGCCTCGGCCAGCGGCTTGCCCTGTTCGCGCGAAATCAGTTGGGCGAGCGGCTCCACGTCACGCTCGATCAATGCGTGCCACTTCTTGAGGATGAGGCAACGCTCACGCGGCGGGCGCGCCTTCCAGGCCGGCAGCGCCAAGGCGGCGGCATCCGCGGCCAGCCGCGCGTCGGCAGCGGCGCCTTCGCTCACTTGCGCAATCAGGCTGTCGTCGGCCGGATTGCGGACCTCGAAGCAGCGCTCGTCCTGGGCGGATTGCCAGCGGCCCGCGATGTAGTGTTGTGTGTTCATATTTAACCCTCTCTCAATAAATCAATAAATCAATAAAGCCAATGCCGTCGGCATCACGCAGTCACGGTGGAACGCGGCTTTACCCTGTCAGACAAGTTCTTCAGCATGTCGCGAACCGTCGCCGCAAGGTCGTACCTCGGAGCCCAACCCCAGTCGCGCCGCGCGCAACTATCGTCGATCGAATCGGGCCATCCGCTGGCGATCGCCTGACGAAAATCGGGCTCGTACACGATCTCGAAGTCCGGCAGGTGCTTTCGTATTTCCTGCGCGATCTCGCGGGGCGTGAAGCTCACACCGGCGAGGTTGTAGCTGCCGCGTTCGGTGATGGCCGAACTGGGGGCTTCCATCAACTCCAGGGTCCCGCGCACCGCATCGTCCATGTAGAGCATGGGCAGGGGTTCATCCTCGGCGAGGAAGCAGGTGTAGCGTTCCCCTTTGAGGGCCGCATGGAAAATGTCGATCGCATAGTCGGTTGTTCCACCGCCGGGGCTCGCCTTGTAGGAAATGAGTCCCGGATAGCGCAGGCCGCGGACATCCACACCATGGTTCTCGCAGTACCAGCGGCACCAGCCCTCGCCGGCCAGCTTCGAAATGCCGTAGACAGTACTGGGTTCCATGACCGTGCGTTGAGGCGTGGCATCAGCGGGCGTCGTCGGACCGAAGGCGGCGATGGAACTCGGCCAGAACACCTTGTCCAGCTTGTGTTGCCGCGCAACCTCCAGGACGTTCAACAGGCTGCCCATGTTGAGCCTCCACGCCCACTCGGGTGCGGTTTCGCCCGTCGCCGACAAGGCTGCCGCGAGATGGTAGATCTGGGTAATGCGATGCCTCTCGACTACTTGCGCGAGTTGGCCGCCGTCCGTGGCATCCAGCATCTCATACCGGAGATCGGCGTGTCGGCCCACCTCCAGACGGTCGCTGCCCACCACGTTGTCCGCGCCGTAGCACTCCGCCAAAGCGGCCGAGAGTTCGGTTCCCAACTGGCCGTTGGCGCCGATGACGAGAATGCGAGGTGATCCAGTCATGGGAGCACCCCCAGCTCTTTACCGGCCTGCGCGAAGGCGCTCAATGCGGCGTCCAGTTGCGCACGGGTGTGCTGTGCGCTGATCTGGACGCGGATGCGGGCTTGGCCCTTGGGCACGACCGGGTAGAAGAATCCGGTCACGTAAACCCCGAGTTCCAGCAGCCGACGCGCCAATTTCTGGGACAGCTCCGCATCGTGGAGCATCACCGGGATGATCGGGTGTTCGCCGGGTTTCAGCTCGAAACCGCATGCCGCGAGTCCGGCGCGGAAGTGCCGCGTGTTGTCCTCCAGGCTGTCGCGCAGCTCCGTGCCGGCTTCCAGCAGGTCGAGCACCTTCAAGGTCGCGCCGACGATCACCGGCGCCAGGCTGTTCGAGAACAGATAGGGCCGTGAGCGCTGGCGCAGCAACTGAACGACTTCCGCTCTGGCGCTCGTGAACCCACCGGATGCACCGCCAAGCGCCTTGCCGAGGGTGCCCGTGATGATGTCGACCTTGCCGAAGACACCCCGGTATTCGTGGGTGCCACGCCCCCGCTTGCCGAGAAAACCGGTGGCGTGTGAGTCGTCAACGCCCAGCACGGCCCCGAACTCGTCGCAAACGGCCCGGATTTCGTCCAGGCGGGCGATGGTCCCGTCCATCGAGAAAACCCCGTCGGTGAACACCAGCTTGTACCGGGCTCCCGCTTCATCCGCCGATTTCAGTTGTTCGCGCAGATCCATCACGTCGTTGTGCCGGTAGCGATAACGCCTGGCCTTGCACAAACGGATGCCATCGATGATGGACGCGTGATTGAGCTCGTCGCTGATCACCGCATCGTCGGGCCCGAGCAATGTCTCGAACAGCCCACCATTGGCATCGAATGCCGATCCGTACAGGATGGTGTCTTCAGTTCCGACAAATTGCGAGAGCCGCGCTTCGAGCGTTTTGTGGACGTCCTGCGTTCCGCAGATGAACCGGACGGAACTCAGGCCAAATCCGCGCGCAGCGAGCGCGGCGTGTGCGGCCGCTATGACCTCGGGGTGAGATGACAGGCCCAGATAGTTGTTCGCGCAAAGGTTAATCACTTCCCGCCCGTCGGTGGTTGCGATCCGGCTTCCTTGCGGGGATTGGATCGGGCGTTCGAGCTTGAGCAGGCCGGCGACCTGTATGTCCTCGAGTTCGTCCCTCAAGGAGGCGTAGAAATCTGTGGTGGTTCTCATGATGGGTGGTCAGGGCCCGGGTCAGCCCAAAGTCCTTTCTGGAAGATAGAAAATTCCCGCGCCGGCGGCATCGCTTATGCGCTGGCGCAGAACCTGCTCGAAATGGCTGGGGTCATGTACCTTCAAAACGGTGGCTTCGCGGGGTATGTAGCAGTCCCAGAGCCGCGATACCCAGAAGCGCAAGGCCGCGGCTCGCTCAAGGGCCGGCAACAGACGCCGTTCTTCAGCCACGAGCGGGCGCACCGACTGGTAAGCGGCCAGGAATGCAGCCCTTCGCACTGGGTCGATGCGTCCGTTCCCCAGATCCACGCACCAGTCGTTGAGACAGACACCGATGTCGAACAGGAAGGTGTCGCAACCCGCAAAGTAAAAATCGAGGAAACCGCTCAGGCAGCCGCCCTCGAACATAACGTTGTCGCGAAAAAGGTCGGCATGTACCGGCCCGCGTGGCAGTGCTGCGTAGTCGGGGGATGCGGCGATCCCCGTCTGGAAGTCCAGTTCGTCCAGCAACAGCTTGCACTGGTCCTCGCCGACGTATGGCAGCAGAACCGGCACGGTTTCAGTCCACCACGGCAGGCCGCGCAAGTTGGGCTGATGGCGGGCATAGTCCTTGCCGGCCAGGTGCATTCGCGCCAGCATTTCGCCCACTGCACCGCAGTGCCGAGCGTCGGGCGCCAGTTCACTCTTTCCTCGCAACCTTCCCACCACTGTCGCCGGCTTGCCCTTGAGACGGTGCAAGATGCGGCCTTCCACGTCCGGCGCCGGCTTGGGCACCGGAAGGCCGCGACTGGCCAGATGCTGCATCAAGTGGAGGTAGAACGGCAGCTGTTCCCACGCCAGGCGTTCGAACAGCGTCAGCACGTACTCGCCGCGATCCGTGTCCACGAAGTAGTTGGTGTTCTCAATGCCGCCACTGCAGACCGCCATGGCCTGCAGATTGCCGAGACCCACCCGCCGCAGGAAGGCGGCAGCCTCGTCGTAGGGCACTTCGGTGAAGACAGCCATGCTTCAATCAGGACAGGTGTGCGGCGACGAATGCCTTGACCCGCGCCGCGTCGGCCGGGAGAACCGTCACGCGCTTGGGCAGGTCTTCGATGCCCCGGAACCGCGCGGGCCGGTCCGGCTCGTGGCCCAAAGCTTCTACGATGGTTGCCGCGAACTTGATCGGCAGCGCCGTCTCCAGCACGATCATCGACACACCGGGCTGCACGAAGTGGCGCGCCACTTTCAGGCCGTCGGCCGTGTGGGTGTCTATGGTCGCGCCAAAGCGCCGGTGCGTGTCGCGTATCGTCGTCAGGCGGTCGGCGTGCGTGCTCTTGCCGCTGAGGAATCCGTAGCGCGCGCGGGCCAGCGCGAAGGCTGGGTCGGCACTCAGGTCGAAGCGGCCGTTCTTCGCAAGCGCCTCGCCGAACAGGCGCTTGACCGTCTCCGCATCGCGGCCCAGCAGGTCGAACACGAAACGCTCGAAGTTGCTGGCCTTGGAAATGTCCATCGACGGACTGGAGGTCTCGTAGGTGTCGGCGCCGCCGCGCATCCGATAAACACCGGTTCGGAAGAATTCGTCCAGCACATCGTTCTCGTTCGTGGCCGCCACCAGCTTGGAAATCGGCAGGCCCATCATGCGCGCCACATGGCCAGCGCAAATGTTGCCGAAGTTGCCCGACGGCACGGTGAAGCTTATCTGTTCGGTGTTGGATCTCGTGGCCTGGAAGTAGCCGGCGAAGTAGTACACCACCTGGGCCATGAGGCGCGCCCAGTTAATCGAGTTGACCGTACCAATTTTGTACTTGCGCTTGAAGGCCAGGTCGTTCGACACGGCCTTGACGATGTCCTGGCAGTCGTCGAACACGCCCTCGATCGCGAGGTTGTGGATATTGGCATCCTGCAGGCTGAACATCTGCGCCTGCTGGAACGGGCTCATGCGGCCATGCGGTGAGGTCATGAAGACGCGCACGCCCTTCTTGCCGCGCATGGCGTACTCCGCGGCGCTACCGGTGTCGCCGGAAGTAGCGCCCAGGATGTTCAGCTCCTCGCCGCGTCGGCCCAGTTCATACTCAAACAGGTTACCCAGCAGCTGCATAGCCATGTCTTTGAATGCCAGCGTGGGACCGTTGGAAAGGGCTTGCAGGTACACGCCCTCTTCCAGTTGCTTGAGCGGCACGATCTCCTTCGTGCCAAAGACTTGCTCGGTATAGGTCTTGCGGCAGATTGCGCGCAGGTCCTCGGCCGGGATGTCGTCGATGTAAAGCGAGAGGACTTCAAAGGCGAGTTCCGCATACGGCAGGTCGCGCCACTTGGACAGCTGCCCGGGCGTGACCTGTGGGTATTGCTCCGGCAGGTACAAGCCGCCGTCGGGCGCCAGGCCCTCCAGCAGGATTTCGCAGAAGTGCTTGCGGTCGGGGTGACCGCGAGTGGACAAGTACAGCATCGTAGGTTTCATTTCTTGACGAGGGTTCCGTTCAACGCAGGGCCATTTGCGCGACGGCTGTAAACCAACGCACGCCGCACGCCAGAACGTCGTCGTTGAAGTCGTACGAGGGGTGGTGCAGCGGGGCGGCATGGTTCGTGCCTCGCTGGCCGAGCCATAGGTAGGCCCCGGGCCGCTGCTGGAGCATGAATGCAAAGTCTTCCGATGTGAATGCCGGCGCAGCAGCCACTTGTACTTCCAGGCCGACGCTGCGCGCTGCTTCGAGTGCGAGCTGCGCGTGCTCAGGGCTGTTGACCGTAGCGGGGTAGTAGCGCGTGTACTCGACGTCGATCGTGGTGCCGCTTGCGCACGCGACACCCGCCGCGACGTCGCGGACCGCCTGCTCGATCGCGTCCTGCACGGCGGAGTCGAAACTGCGCACGGTGCCGGTCAACTCCACGACCGCCGGCAGGACGTTGTGCGATTGGCCTCCGCTGATGCGCGTCACCGACAAGACGGCGTTCTGCGTCGGAGGGATTCGCCGCGACACGATGGTGTGCATCTGCGCGACGAGCTGGCTCGCGGCAAGCACCACGTCGGGTGTCCGATGCGGCTGCGCTGCGTGGCCGCCCTGGCCACGCACGACGATGTCGAAGCGATCCGCCGCGGCCATGATAGCCCCCGGCCTTGTCGCTACCGTGCCCGCCGGCAGGTCGGGCCAGTTGTGCAGGGCGAACACGGATTCGCACGGAAAGCGGTCGAACAAACCTTGCCGCACCATCTCGCGTGCACCTCCCCGCCCCTCTTCGGCGGGCTGGAAGATGAAGGCGATGCTTCCGTCGAAACGACCGGCCCGCGCCAACTGCTGAGCCGCCCCCAGCAGCATGGCCGTGTGGCCGTCGTGGCCGCAGCCGTGGTGAACACCGGGGTGGCGGCTGACGTAGGGACGCCCGTCGTCCTCCCGCATCGGAAGTGCGTCCATGTCTGCACGCAAGCCCACCATGCGCGTCGAATTGCCCCTGCGCAGAACGCCCACCACGCCGGTCCCGCCGATTCCTTCGTGCACCTCCAGGCCACAATCGCGCAGCGCAGCCGCGACCACGCTGGAAGTGCGACGCTCCTCGAACGCCAGCTCGGGGTGCGCGTGCAGGTCGCGCCGCAACGCGACCAGAGCCGGCAGCAAGTCTTCGATGTCTTTGTTCATAGGTCTCAATAGCCCCGCGAACGATCGACCAGCCCGATCAACGGCTCGCCCGCCTCGTGCCGGCGGATGTTGTCGAGCACCTGTTCCACGGCCGTCTCCGGCTGCGTCATGCTCGCGATGTGCGGCGTGAGCAGAATCTTCGGGTGTGCCCAGAAGGGGTGGCCCGCCGGCAGCGGCTCTGGATCGGTGACATCGACGACCGCGCCCGACAGCCAGCCGGTCTCCAGCGCGTCGAGCAGCGCCTGGTGGTCGAGGTGCGCCCCGCGGCCGACATGCACCAGCGATGCGCCGCGCGGCAGATGCTGAAACAGGGTCGAGTCGAGAATGCCGCGCGTCTCCTGGGTAAGGGGCAGCAGGCATACGAGGATGTCCGTGCTGGCCAGCATCGCTGGCAGTTCCTCCTGGCCCGCGTAGCAGGCCACGCCTTCGACCTGGCGGCGCGTTCGGCTCCAGCCGGCGAGCGGGAAGCCGAGTGTGCGCAGCTGATCCAACACAGCGCATCCGAGCACGCCCAGGCCGAGGACGCTCACACGCCGCTTCGATGCGGGATAGACGCGGTGCGCGGCCCAAAGGCCCTCGCGCTGCTGCCGGATATAGGCCGGCAGGTCCCGGTGAAGCGCGAGGACCGCCATCGTGGCGTACTCCACCATGCCCGCGACGACGCCGGGCTCCGCCATGCGCACCACCGGCAATTCCGGCGGCAGCGCGGCAAGGTCGAACTGGTCGATCCCCGCGCCCGTGGAGAAGAAGAGCTCCAGGTTGGGAAACTGACGCGCTATGTCCTGCGGCGGCACCCACGCGGCAAGATAGCGCACGCGGTCCGCCTTTCCGGTGTCGGGCCAGATATGAAACGGAATGTCGGGCGCCTTGGTGGCGAACAAACGCGCCCATTCCGCGCCGCGCACGGGGTCGGCCTTGTACAAGAAAGACATGCAGCTTAGGCCCTCAGTGCGCAAAGAACTCGCGGATCGCGACGAGCGCGCGATCGACCCCGCCCGCATCCACATCCAGGTGCGTGACGAAGCGTAGCCGGTACAGCCCCGTGGCCAGGATGCCGCGCGCGTTCAGGTGCGCCAGCAGATCGGTCGCGCGCGACGCGGCACCACCCTCCAGGTCTACGAAGACGATGTTGGTCTGCGGCGTCTCGACGCGCAGGCCCTCGATTCCGGCCAACCCGACGGCGAGCCGCTGCGCCAGCGCGTGGTCGCTGGCGAGCTGGTCGATGTGGTGGTCGAGCGCGTGCGACGCGGCGGCGGCCAGCAGACCGGCCTGACGCATGCCGCCGCCCGCCATCTTGCGGATGCGGTGCCCCCGTGCGATCAACTCGCGCGATCCGCACAGCGCCGAGCCGACCGGTGCGCCCAGCCCTTTGCTGAAGCAGACCGACACGCTGTCGAAGCACTGCGCGATGCGTCGTGCCTCGGCACGCACGTCGGTCCCGAACGCCGCGGCCTGCGCCGTCGCGGCGTTGAAGAGGCGCGCACCGTCGAGGTGGCGCTTCAGGCCGCGCGACCGCGCGAGTTCGGTCGCCGCCTGCACGTATTCAAAGGGCAGCCGCTTGCCGCGGAGGGTGTTCTCGAGCGCCAACAACCGGGTGCGCGCGAAGTGCGCGTCGTCGGGCTTGATGGCCGCTTCAATCTGCGCTAGCGGCAGCGTGCCGTCGGGAGCGTGGTCGAGCGGTTGCGGTTGCACGCTGCCGAAGACCGCGGCGCCGCCGCCTTCCCAGAGGTAGCAGTGCGCCTGCTGGCCGACGATGTACTCGTCGCCTCGGCCGCAGTGGGCGAGGATCGCGCAGAGGTTGCTCTGCGTGCCGGTCGGCATGAAAAGGGCGGCCTCGAAGCCGAGCATCGATGCGATCTTTTCCTGAAGCGCATTGACACTCGGGTCAGCGCCGTAGACGTCGTCGCCCAGGGGGGCGGCAACCATGGCGGCGCGCATGGCAGGGGTCGGCTGGGTGACGGTGTCGCTGCTGAGGTTGACGGTGGCGTTGGGCATGGCTCAGGCCAGGAACGGGCTCATTGATACACGACCCAGATCTTGCGGGTCGTTTCGATGCAGCGCCACACGCCGGTGAAGTCGGGCTTCATCACGAACGCGTCGCCGGCCTGTACCCGCACCGGCGGCTTTCCGTCCTCGGTTACTTCCGACACGCCCGAGAGGATGTAGCAGAACTCCAGGGTGCCGCCCTTGATCGACTTGAAGGTGCCCGGTGTCGTCTCCCAAATGCCGGTGAGCACCTTGTCGTCGGAAGATCGTTCGACTTCCCAACTCCTGAATTGCGGGTTGCCTTCCATGAGGCGTTCCGGCAGCGGTGCCCTGTCCCGCGAGGGGCCCAGGTCGTCAAACTTGAAGAAGGTGAGATTGCTCATGAGAGGTGGTCCTTTTGTGAAAAGAGAAATTGATGGAAGCAGGCCGTAGGCGGGAAGTCGTCAGAAAGCACCGACGGTGACCTTCGAGCCGTCGGCAAAGCGCGAGAAGCGGAAGGGCGTCGGATCGACGGGTGGCTGCTCGCCTGTGACCATGTTCGCGACCAGCAGCCCCGTGGCAGGGCCGGTGCCGAAACCATGGCCGCTGAACCCGGCTGCGAGTACGAAGCCCTTGATGGCATCGACCGGCGAAATGACCGGCACGCCGTCCGGCGTGCTGTCGATGTAGGAAGCCCAGGCCTGGTCCACCGCCACGTCCTTCAACGCGGGGTACAGGTTCTGGAAGCAGCCGAGCAGGTTGCGGATCGCCTGCGGATCCGGCGCGGGATCGAGGACGCGGATCTGCTCGAACGGCGACACCTCGTCGAAGCGCCAGCTGCCCAGCGCCTCAGGGCCGCGGAAGAAGGAGCGGCCAATGCCGAACTCCACGGCCTTGATGCGCTTCATGAACATCGGCATAAATTCGCGTGCGTAGCGCAGCCCCTGCGGTGTGAGCTCGAGTTTCGCCTTGCCGCTGATCGCCAGGTTGTAGCCGCCTTGCAGGCGGCGCGTCAGCGAGCACTCCGGTGCAGAGAGCGCCGCCGGCAGACCCTCGATGGGACGGGTACGCAGGACGGTCGCGCGCACGCTCGCCTGCGGGAAGGAGATGCCGTGCCGGCGGCAGAAGGCCGACGCCCAGGCACCACCGGAACACACGACGGCGCTGGTCTTGATCATGCCGCGTTCCGTGATCACGCCAGTGACCGCGCCGTTGCTGATGTCCAGGCCGCGGGCCGCGCAATCCTGATGGACGGTCGCGCCAAGCGCCCGTGCGCCTTCGGCAATGCCCGGGGCAGCAAGGGCGGGCTCCGCCGTGCCGTCGTCCATCGAATGCACGCCT
Source organism: Polaromonas sp. P4_F4 (assembly GCF_056401355.1). Classification (NCBI taxonomy): domain Bacteria; kingdom Pseudomonadati; phylum Pseudomonadota; class Betaproteobacteria; order Burkholderiales; family Comamonadaceae; genus Polaromonas; species Polaromonas sp. P4_F4. The sequence continues at coordinate 245,049 of NZ_JBFUJO010000005.1, forward strand.
CCCAGCCACTGGCGGCTGCCGCTGCCTTTCATGACGTTAGTGGCTTCCGCCGCGTCGAGCATGCGGGTGCGGACGCCGCCGGGCCGTCCGACCTGTTGGCCCCATGTCTCCCAGGTGGAGAGTTGCTGCGGCTTGTCGGTGGCGTAGTACAGGCCGCAGCGGCGGAAACCGAGGTCCCGCCCGATGTCGCGCGAGAGTTCCTCCCAGAGCCGCAGCGCCAGCGTCGCGAGCGGCAGGTCGCGCGCGTCGCGGTTCTGCTGGCGGCACCAGCCCCAGTTGCGGCTGGACTGCTCCCCGCCGATGTAGCCCTTTTCGAGAAGCGCGACAGAGAGGCCGCGCTTGGCCAGGAAATAGGCCGTGGAAACGCCGACAATGCCGCCGCCGATCACCACGGCGTCGGCTCGTTCGGGCAGCTTGTCGTCGCTGCGTATGCGAAGAATGGGTGGAGACATAAGTTTCTGTTAGATATCGTCCCGGATGCACGCGGTCGCATGATCCCGTTCGACGAATCTGAGTTCGGGAACCCCGTTCGCGCACGCCGACTGGGCGTGTGGGCAGCGCGTACGGAACGCGCAGCCCGAGGGGGGAGACAAGGGGCTGGGAATGTCGCCCTTGAGCAGTTCGCGCGGGCGCCGCTGCCGCGGATCGAGGTTCGGCACGGCGGCCATCAGGGCGCGCGTGTAGGGGTGCCGCGGGTTTTTCAGCAACGATTCGGCGTCGGCGATCTCCACGAGGCGGCCCAGGTACATCACGGCGATGCGGTCTGAGATATGGCCCACCACCGCGAGGTCGTGGCTGATGAACAGCATCGTGAGGCCAAGCCTCTGCTTGAGCTCGAGCAGCAGATTGATCACCTGGGCCTGCACGGACACGTCGAGGGACGACACCGGTTCGTCGGCCACCAGCAGTTGCGGCTCGGTCATGAGCGCACGGGCGATGCCGACCCGCTGGCGCTGCCCACCCGAGAACTCGTGCGGATAGCGCGAGCGGTGCGCGGGGTTCAGCCCGACCGTCTTCAGCACGGCATCGATGCGGTCCCGACGCTCCTGCAAGGTCAGCTCGGGCATGTGGATTTCCAGCGGCGCGGAGAGCAGTTCCTCGACCGTGTGTTTCGGGTTCAGGGACGAGTACGGGTCCTGGAACACCATCTGCATCGCACGCCGCAGCGGCCGCATCTGGCGCCGCGTGAGGCCCACCAGGGGTTCTCCGTCGAAGTGCACCTCCCCTGCCGTAGGCGGGTCCAGGTTCAGGATGGCGCGGCCGACGGTGCTTTTGCCCGAGCCGCTTTCGCCCACCAGGCTCAGCACCTCGCCCCGGCGAATCTCGAAACTGACGCCGTCGACCGCCTTGACGTTCTGCGCCGGCTTGCCGAGCCAGCCGCCACCCAGCGGGTACCACTTGCGCAATCCCTCGACTTGCAACAAGGGGGGAGTAAGGGGTTTTTGTTGCATCACACGGCTCCTTCAATTTCCGGCCAACGGACGCATCGCACCAGATGGCCCGGCTGTGCGTTCTCCAGGACCGGCACTGCGGCATCGCAGCGGCCCGGCTCGAAATGGCCGCAGCGCGGCCCGAAGGTGCAGCCGGGCGGGTGCGCGGCTGGATCGGGCACATTCCCTGGAATTGCGAACAGCGGGGTTTTCCGGGCGCGGTTCGAATGCAGCCGCGGAACCGAGTGGATCAGGCCGCGGCTGTAGGGATGCCGCGGCTGCGTGAACAGCTCAACAACATCGGCCTGCTCGACGATTCGGCCCGCATACATCACCATCACACGGTCGGCAATCTCGGCGACAGTGCCAAGGTTGTGCGTGATGTAGATCATGGCCATCCTGGTCTCGGACTGCAGTTTTTCCAGTAACTCAAGGATCTGCGCCTGGATGGTGACGTCGAGCGCGGTGGTCGGCTCGTCCGCGATCAGTAGCGAAGGTTCACACGCAATCGCCATCGCGATCATTACGCGCTGCCGCATGCCGCCGGAGAGTTCGTGCGGATAGTTCGTCAGCCGGCGTTTCGGGTCCGAGATGCCGACCTGGTTCAGGAGTTCGGCGGCGCGGTCCGTGGCGGCACGCGCGCTCATCCCTAGGTGGATCCGCAAGCTCTCGCAGATCTGCGCGCCGACGGTGTGCACCGGATTCAGCGACGTCATCGGTTCCTGGAAAATCACCGAGGCGACGCCTCCCCGCACCCGCCGCATCATGCGCTCGGGCGTTCCGACCAGTTCATACGAGTTGCCATCGCGAGCCATAAGGCGCGCAGAACCCGTGATGGTGCAGTACGGCGCGGGCGGCGTGAGGCCGAGCAGGCCGAGGCAGGTCACGCTCTTGCCGGAACTGGTTTCCCCCACCAGCGCCAGTGTCTCGCCGCGGCGCACCGAGAAACTGACGTCGCGCACGGCATGCACCGTTCCAGCTGCTGTGCGAAAGGCGACGTTCAGATCGCGCACGTCCAGGATGTTCTCCGCTTCAACGGCGGCCTGGGCGTGGCGGATGTGGATTGGTTCGTAAAGGTTCATGTCAATCACCCGTCATCGATCGAGTTTCGCGTCCAGCGCGTCGCGCAGGCCGTCACCAATGAAGTTAAAGCTCGTGACGGTCAGCGTGATGGCCAGCCCCGGCACGATGGCGAGCCAGGGCGCGTTGGTCAGGTAGCTCTGCGCGTTCTCCAGCATGTTTCCCCAGCTCGGCGTCGGCGGCTGGATGCCGAAGCCCAGGAAGCTGATGTACGCCTCGGCCAGGATGGCGTGGGCGATGTTCAGCGTCGCAGCGACCACGATGGGCGCGACGGCATTGGGCAAGAGCTCACGGAACATGATGCGGCTGTCGCTGGCGCCGAGCGATTCCGCGGCGAGCGCGAAATCGCGTTCGCGCAGCGACCGTATCTGCCCTTCCACCACGCGCGCCACTTCCATCCAGCTTGCCACGGCGATCAGCACCACGATGGAGGTGACCGAGGGCTCGATCAGGGCCGCAATGGCCAGCAGCAGGAAGATGGTCGGGAAGCAGAGCATGGCGTCCACGAAGCGCATCAGCGCAGCCCCGATCGCGCCGCGGTAGAAGCCCGCCACGAGACCGACCAGGACGCCGACCACCACCGACAGCGCGGTGGCCGCGAAGCCGATGGACAGGGAGATGCGGCCGGCATACATCAGGCGCGCCAGGATGTCGCGGCCCAGCGGGTCGGTTCCGAACAGGTGCGGGCCCGCGAACGGCCCCGTCAGCCGCGCGCGGATGTCGGTGTCGGTGTCATTGAACGGAATCAGCCAGGGGCCCACAAAGCTGAAGAGCGTCATGAACAGCACGACGCCCACGCCCACGAGCGCCACGCGGTGGCGCAGGAAGCGCCTCAGGGCCGGATAGCGCTCGGCGAGCGTCCGGCGCGGTGGGGCTACCGATACGGTCTGGACGGCGCTCATTTCGACGCTCCTTTGATGCGCGGGTCCGCGACAGAGTAGAGAAGATCCGCGAGCAGGCTACCCAGCAGAACCATGCAAGCCGTGAACATCAGCATTCCCATCACCACGGGATAGTCGCGGTTGCTCACGCTGTCGAGAAAGAGCCGGCCCATGCCCGGCCAGGTGAAGACGGTTTCCGTCACCAGCGCGCCGCTCAGCAGCGTGGACACGTGCAGGCCGGTGATCGTTATCATGGGCAGCAGCGCGTTGCGCAGCGCATGGCGCAGAAGTATCTGCATGGCCGGCACGCCCTTGGACTTGGCGGTGCGGATGTAGTCCTGGTTCACCACGTCAAGCATCGAGGAGCGCATGTAGCGACTCCACACCGCGGTGGACACCAGCGCCAGCACGATGCACGGCGCCACCAGGTGCTGCAGCCGGTCGATGAAAGAGCCGTCACCGATCGTTTCGCGGTTGCCGGCCGGCAGCCAACCGAGGTTCACGGAAAACACATAGATGACAGCGAGGCCGAACCAGAACGTGGGGATCGACAGCGCGACCATCGCGCCCACGGTGGCCAGGTGGTCGAAGAACGAATAGCGCCGCACCGCACCCAGGATGCCGATCATGCCGCCGATGAACATCGCAAGCAGCGTCGAGCTCACCATGAGTTCGAGCGTCGGCCCGACGTGCATGCCGATCTTCTTCAGCACCGGTAGCTGATCCCGGTACGAGCTACCCCAATCGCCCAAGAGCAGGTTGCCGGCCCAGTCGAGGTACTGGATCGGCACGGGCCGGTTCAAGCCGTACTGCGCCATCAGCCGGTCGACGTCTTCCTGGCCGAGATTGCCGGTGGCCAGGAACTGCGCCAGCGGCCCTCCGGGCGCCAGATGCAGGATCGCGAAGGCGATCATCGAGACCAGCACGAGCAGCAGCAGCGACTGCAGCAAGCGGCGGATAAGATAGCGTGCCATGATGCGTCAGGCCGTCCAGCGCCAGCTGGCCGCGTTCCAGCTATTGGCCAGCGCGTTCACGTTGTTCGCGTAGCCGTCCAGGCCGGTCTTCGTGCCCTCGATCTGCACTTCGTAGAACAGCGGCAGGAATGGCAGGTCGTCCATGATCAGTTCCTGGACTTTGGCGTAGATCTCCTTGCGCTTGGCGGTGTTGTATTCCTGGCGGCCCCGGGCGAGCAGCGTATCTACCCCGCCATTTTTGTACTGGCTCACGTTCGAACCCGAGCCGGTCTGCTTCGGGATAGCGCCGCCGCCGAAACGGTGCGTGACATCAGGGTCTGAGGCGATCGTGTAGGTCGGCGCGGTCATCAGGCTGTCGAACTCGGAGTTCCTCCAGAACTCGGCCCACAGCACCGCCGCCACCAGGTTCTTGATCAGCATCTCGACGCCGATCTTCTTGAAGTCGTCGGCGATGAGCTGTTGCGTCTGCGCGCGCAACTGGTTGCCCGTGACCGTCGAATTCGTGAAGGACAGCCGCACACCGTTCTTGACGCGAATGCCATCCGCGCCGCGCACCCAGCCGGCCTGGTCCAGCATCGTGGCGGCCTTTTTCGGGTCATACGCCGGTTTCGGCAGGTTGGGGTTGTAGGCCCAGTGCGTCGGGACGAGGTAGTTGTTCGCCGGCTTGGGCACGCCGTAATAGACGAGGTCGCAGATCGACTGCCGATCGATCGCGATGTTCAGCGCCTTGCGCACCGCCTTGTCCCCGAGCGCCGGGTGCGCGAGGTTGAGCGTCAGGTTCTCCACCGCGCCGCGGTTCGCAGCGTGGACTTGGCGGCCCCGCAATGCTGTCGCTTCCTTGTAGAAGTTGGCGGGAATGCCCTGCAGGCCGATGAAGTCAAGCTCTCCGGTCTTGAACTGCGTGTACATGGCGTTCAGATCCGGTACGTACTTGAAGATGAGCCGGTTCAGGGTCGGAGCCTTGCCGAAGTAGCTCGGATTGGCTTCGAGGATCACGTGGTCGCCGGTCTTGCGGCTGACGAAGCGGAACGGCCCCGTGCCGATGGGCGCGGCGGCGAACTGCGGCGAGTTCGGATCCGGGTTCTGCGAAAGAATGTGCGCGGGAACGATGAAGGTCCAGCTCAGCACGGACGCAAGCGGCGCGTACGGCTCCCTGAGTTTCCACGTGATCACATTGTCGCCTTCGACACCCACGGAATTGATGAGCTCGAAGGCTGCACGGTTGCGGGCGCGGAAGCCCGGGTTCTTCATCAGGTTGATGGAAAACCTGACGTCCTCCGCCGTCATCGGCTTGCCGTCATGCCACTTCACGTCGCGCCGCAACTCGACACGCCAGGTCAGCCCGTCGGCCGAAATGCCGCCGTTCTCAACGGTGGGGATAGCTTTCGCCAGCACCGGCACGAACTTCCCTTCCGCGTCGATCATCCACAACGGACTGAAAAGATTCCACCAGACGCCCTGGTCCACCTCGTTGGCGGTCATCAGCGGATGCAGGACGGTCACCTCCTGCGAGAAGCCGAGGATGGCCTGGCCCGTCGGTTTCGCGGCCGGCCCGGCGGCGTGGGCACTCTCCGCCACACCCAGGGAAGCCAGGGCAAAGGTTGCCGCCCCGGCAAATACGGCGTCGCGCCGTGTCAGTTTGCCCATGAGGGCATCGCCAGTGTTGTGGGTCCGTTTCATGTGGGTACCTTTCAGTTCTCTGTTGGAATCATTCATGGTTGTCTCCTGGTTAGGGGTTGCGGGGCTGGCTGGATGGATTGGGGCGGGCGCTGCCTAGAATTCAGCGACCTTACCCCACGCGGAACTGCTGAATCGGCCGGGCCGAAATGGTGTGGGATCCACGATCGGTTCGGCGCCGGTGGCGAGGTCCGCAATCAAATGACCTGCGCCGGGGCCGATGCCAAAGCCGTGTCCTGAAAAGCCGGCGGCCAGAATGAATCCCGGCATGCCCGGCACTTCACCAATGCCGGGAACACCGTCCGGCGTGCTGTCGACGAAGCCGGCCCACGCGTGCGTGATCTTTGCGCCCTGAAGTTGGGGCAGCAGTTCGACAGCGCGGCGGTGGGTCTCTTTGATCGTGCTCAGGCAGGGCTTCGGATCGAGAATGCGCATCCGCTCCATGGGCGTCGGCGCATCGAGCCGCCACCGCCTCAGCGTTTCGTGGCCACCCCGGATGCCTTGCAGGCCTCCCGGAAGAAGGCTGCGCCAGCGCTTGGCGAACATCGGCACGAATTGCGGAGCGAACCGCATGAACTGCGGCGTAATGTCCACGCGCGCGCGGCCGCTGATGGCCAGTGCGTAGCGCCCGTCGTTGCGGCGCGTGGCCGACACTCCCTGCATCACCAGGGCATCGGGCAAGTGATGCTCCACGGGGGACACGCTGAGGATGGATTGGCGGATAGACGCTTGCGGGAAACGGATGCCCAGCTGGCGACAGAACGCGGATGCCCAGGCGCCGCCGGCGAGCACGGCCGTCCTGGTTTTGATGACGCCGGCTTCCGTGATGACACCGCTGACGCGCCCGCCTTCCGTTTCGATGCCGCGGGCGGCACAATTCTGGTGAACGCTGCCGCCCAGCTTCATGAGCGCAGCCGCCACGGCCGGCGCGGCCTTGCCGGGATCGGCGGTGCCATCGTTGGGCGAGAAGACGCCGCCCTTCCAGGCGCGGCCGGTAACATTCCCCCGCTCGGCAGCCTCGCGGCTGCTGAGCATGTGGCTCGTGACGCCGGAGGTCTTGGCAAAATCGCGCCAGTTGGCCCAGCCCGACAATTCAGCCTCGTCGTTACTAAGAAACAGCAGCCCGCAGCGACGAAAACCCGTGTCTTCGCCGCTGTCGATGGCAAACTGGTCCCAGAGTTCGAGGCTCTTGGTGGCCATGGGCAGTTCGCGCGCATCGCGGTTCTGCTGGCGGCACCAGCCCCAGTTGCGGCTGGACTGCTCCGCGCCTATCCTCCCCTTTTCGACCAGGGCGACCGAAACGCCGCGCTGGGCCAGATAGTAGGCGGCAAAGACACCGACGATGCCGCCGCCGATCACGACGACGTCAGCGGAGGCCGGCGGCTTGGGGGAGGTGTTGATGTGGACTAGCGGAGGGGACATGATGGATTTCGCTCGCCCGTTCAAGCCTGGACGGCCTGGACCACAAAGAACTTCGCCACGCGATCACTGCTTTCCCATCCGACCGATGCGCCTTTCGGCACGAAAAGCGCATCGCCGGTGTTTGCCGACAGCACGCTGCCATCGGGCGCGGCGAATCGCACGCTACCGGCCACGAGGTGCATGAACTCGTTCTGGCGATGCGGGCGGACGATCCGGTGGTAAGGGGTGGAATCCCAGGTGCCCGCGCGGTACTCCACGCTTTCCTCGGTAAAGACGTTGTCGCTGCGGCATTCCGGGGCCGGGCCCAGCAGCGCCTCTGGCGGTAGCGTGGCGGACGGCTTGAAGTCGGCGTCGGCGCGCAAGGGAACAAGGTTGTGTTTCGTCGGCTTTTCGCAAGCGGCCGCGCAAAACGAAAACTGCACGCGGGACGCGGCGTGGATGCGAAGCGCGGTGCCGCATCCGATGACGGCACCCGCTTGGGGACCGAGCACCAGCGGGGCCGCTCCGGCCGCCGTCAATGTCAGCTCTCCTTCCGCCACAACAATCGTTTCGATGTGGGGATAACTTGCGACTTCGAGCTCACCAATGAAGCTGGTTCGGCCCACGGCCATCGCGTCGGGTCCTTCCCAGGCGATTTCCCGATTTCGCGCAAAGGGGTCGTCCTTGCCGAACGCCGCCCGGCGGAAAGAGGTTGAAACAGGCGCGCCGTTGGCACGGTGCAGCATTAAGGCCACTGTCATGATTGCTCCTGCGCATTGCGCGATGGTTTCACTGTCGTACTGGGCATCGAGGCGTCCTGAAAACCAAGGATCGCCTTGGTCTCCAGATACTCCTCAAGGCCTTCGATGCCGTATTCGCGGCCATTGCCCGAGCGCTTGTAGCCGCCAAAGGGGGCATGGGGGCTCCAGGCCGGATAGTTGATGTGCACCTGCCCGGAACGGATGCGCGCCGCGACCGCCCGCGCCGCGGCGAGGTCCTGGCCCTGCACGTGCGCACCCAGGCCGTAGACCGTATCGTTGGCGATCTCCACGGCCTCGTCCACGCTGTCGTAGGCGATGATCGAAAGCACCGGCCCGAAGATCTCTTCCTGCGCGATCTGCATTTGCGGATGTACCGAAGAGAAGATGGTCGGGCGGCAGTAGAAGCCGCGCTCCAGGCCCTCCGGCCGGCCGGGGCCGCCACAGACGAGGCGCGCACCCTCGGCGATGCCGATGGCTATCATTTCCTGCACCCGATTGAACTGGGCGCGGTTGGCCACCGGGCCGTGCGTGGTCTGCGGCGAGCGCGGATCGCCCACGACGAAGCTCAAGGCCGCTTCGAGCGCGATCCGTTCAACCTCCTGGAGGCGCTCGCGCGGCACGATCATGCGGGTCGGCGCGCTGCAGGACTGGCCGACATTGCGAAAGGCGGCCGCCACGCCTGCCGGCACAGCGCGCGCGAGGTCCGCGTCCGGCAGGATCACGTTGGGCGATTTGCCGCCGAGCTCCTGGGCCACGCGCTTGACCGTCGGGGCCGCCGCCTGGGCCACCAGGACGCCGGCCCGGGTCGAGCCGGTGATCGAAATCATGTCGACGTCCGGATGCGCCGACAGCGCGGCGCCGACCTCCGGCCCGTTGCCGCTCACCAGGTTGAACACGCCCGGCGGAATGCCGGCGTCGTGCACCACCTCGGCAAAGAGCAAGGCGCTCAGGGGCGACAGCTCGCTGGGCTTGAGGACGACGGTGCATCCGGCCGCCAGGGCGGGGCCGACCTTGGCCGTGATCTGGTAGAGCGGCCAGTTCCATGGGGTGATCAGGCCGCACACGCCAATGGCCTCGCGCACGATGGCCATGTC